>JAJXYM010000138.1 GCA_021780585.1 Deltaproteobacteria bacterium | reverse complement strand
GAGATATTCGCCGGTCGCGAGCCGCGCGCCGGCGTTGCGCGCCGCCGCCGGTCCGCGATTCGGTTGATGGATGACGCGGATTCGTCCTCTAAAGCCGGCGAGAATTTCGCGGGTCGCGTCGGTCGAGCCGTCATCGACGACGATGGTCTCGATCGTCCCGTCGTATTCCTGGGCGAGCACGCTCGCGACCGCTCGTCCGATCGTCGCCGCGCCGTTGTAAACGGGTATCACCACCGACACGCGCGCCATCGCGGACCAACGTAGCATACCGGCCGCGCCCGGTCGGCGGGGCGATAGCAAATCCGCGCCCGCGCGGCTAAGCTCGCGCCGGGGAGAGCGGGCGGATGGCCGATTCGCAGGTATCAATCGCAATCGCGCCGGCGGAAGCCGTCGGCTGGCCGCGGCGCTACACCGTCGTGCTGATGTTCGCGCTGGCGACGGCGCTCTGTTACATCGACCGCACCAATATCGCGATCGCGATCATCCCGCTCGCCCGCGACCATGGTTACGGTCCGGCGCAAACCGGACTCGTGCTCTCGTCGTTTTTCTGGGGCTATCTGTGGCTGCAGATGGTCGGCGGCTGGATGGCCGATCGGTTCGGCGGCAAGCGCGTGCTCGCGGCCGGCGTCGCGCTGTGGTCGATTGCGACGTTCCTGACGCCGCTTGCGGCGTCGTGGTCATTCGGCGCGTTGCTGGCGATGCGCGCGATGCTGGGCGCGGGCGAGGCGGTCAACTTTCCGGCAGTGCACAGTATCGCCGCGCGCTGGACGATCGCGTCGGAACGCGCCCGCGCGATCTCGCTCCATTTCAGCGGCGTCGCCTTCGGCACGATCATCGCGATGCTGATCAGTCCGATAATCATTCTCCAGTTCGGCTGGCCGGCGGTATTCTATCTTTCCGGCGCGCTCGGAATCGTCTGGCTGGTCGCATGGCAGATCAAGGCGGCCGACGGTCCCGAACGATGCCGCGGGATGACGGCGGCGGAACTCGCGACGATCGCCGCCGGCCGCGCCGCTCAGACCACGCTCGCCGACTCGATTCCGTGGCGCGCAATCCTGCGCGAAAAGGCGGTCTGGGCGATCGTCATCGCCCATCTGTGCAACAACTTCGGCTTCTACATCATCCTGCTGTGGCTGCCGAGCTACCTCAAGGGAACCTTCGGCGTCACGATGGCGCGGCTGGGGATGTTTTCGGTCGTGCCGTGGATCGCGGCGTTTATTATGCAGAATTTGAGCGGATGGTTCGCCGACCGGCTGCATCGGCGCGGCGTGCCGCTGACGACCGTGCGCAAATCGATGCAGGCGACGGCGTTCGCGATCGGCGCGGCGCCCCTGATCGTGCTGCCGGCGATCCATTCGCCGCAAGCGGCGGTCGCGCTGATCACGCTGTCGCTGGCCGGCACGGCGATTGGCTCCGGCGCCTTCGCCGTCAACCATCTCGACGTCGCGCCGCGCTACGCCGGTATTCTGATGGGACTGTCGAACACGGCGGCGACGCTGCCGGGAATCGTCAGCGTCGCCGCGACCGGCTTTATCCTGCAGAAAACCGGATCGTTCAACGGCGCCTTCTATATGACGGTCGCGATCTATCTGGTCGGGATGGTCTGTTATCTGGCGATGGCGAGCGGCGAGCGCAAAATCTGACGCTTCGCCAAGGCGCCGCCGGCGCGAGTCGTCACGCCGCGACTCGCGCGGTCAGCGGACGCGGGATTTCGTTCCGATAAGTTGTTCGAGCGCGGCGTGCAGATGGCCGTTGCTGGCGACCAGTCCCGGCACTTTCACCGACTTCCGGTTGAAGCGAATCGCGTCGCCGTGGACGTCGGTAACGCATCCGCCGGCGGCCGTGATGAGCGCGGCGCCCGACGCGATATCCCATTCGTTTTTCGGCGTGAGCGTAAACGTCGCGTCCGCCTGTCCCGCCGCGACCAGCGCGAGCTTGTAGGCGACGCTGCCGATCGCCCGCACCGTCATCGAGCCTTCATACGCCTTCCATTCCCCGCGCGCGGTTTCACTGCGGCTGGCGAGGATGGTCGCGTGGTCGAGCGTGCGGGTCGCGCTGACCGCCGCGGGGGCGTGGTCGAGAAAGCATCCGTAGCCCGCGCCGCCGAGGAACAGCTCATGCTTGATCGGATTGTAGGTGACGCCGAGCACCGGCGCGCCCGCTTCCGTCAACGCGATCGCGACGACGAATTCCGGAATCCCCCGGATGAACTCCTTGGTGCCGTCGAGCGGATCGACGATCCAGACCCGCTCGCGCCCCAGCCGCGCGCCGTCGTCGGCGGTCTCCTCGGACAGCCATCCGTAGTCCGGAAAACCGCCGTGCAGCAGTTCCTTGAGCTTCGCGTCGGCCTCGAAATCCGCCGTGGTGACGGGATTGTCCTTGCCCTTGGAATCGATTTCGTAACCGCGGTCGCGATAATGGCGCTCCAGAATCGCGCCGGCCGCGAGCGCGGCGCCATGCGCGGCCTGCAGCTCGCGCGCGTATTTCCAATGATCGGCGGCGCTGGCCGTGGGTTCCGATTTATTCATCAAACGCTGTTCCTTTTCGCTCCGCGCCGCGTTTTCGTCTCGGCCGCGACGCGCTTGCGCAGCACTTTTTCGTAGGCGCTCTTGAGCCGCGCCATCATCTCCTCGCGCCGCTCGTACAGCCGCCGCGGCTGGCGCGCCTTGCGCCGCGCCATCGCGTAGGCCGTGATCAGCGGCAGCGCGACGGTCGCGTCGACGTAGCAGACGACGGAATCGGGCAGCCGGTCGGGATCTATTTTACCCCAACTGACGGCTTCCGCCGGCGTCGCGCCTGAAAGTCCGCCGGTGTCGGGGCGCGCGTCGGTCACCTGCAGGAAATAGTCGTGGCCCTTTTCCGCCACGCCCATCACCTCCTGGATCTGCGGTTCCGTCTGCAGCACGAAATTCTTGGGCGAGCCGCCGCCGAGGATGAAGACGGCGGATTTCATCCCCGCGGCCTTGGCGGCGTAAACGATCGCGGCGGTTTCGTTGACGTCGGTCAGCGGATCGATCCTGAGCTCGTAGCCTTCGATTTCGAGCGCCGCAAGGTTCATCCCAATCGACGAATCGCCCGGCGACGAGGTGTAGACCGGCAGGGCGTGCGTATGCGCCGCCGCCAGCAGCGAGCGCCGTTCGAGCTTGAGCACGCGTTCGCGCTCGACTAGGTAGCGGCCCGCCAGATAGTGGAATTCCGCCGTGCCCATCGCGCGCTGGAACTCCGGCTGGCGCGCGACCTCGCGGAAAAAGGCGTCGGTCGAAAGCAGCACCCGGTAGTCGAAGAAAATATCGTAGATCCGCACCACGCCGGCCTTGCGCAGCGCGATATCGTCGGCCTCGGCGGAGCCCTGGTACATCTTGAGGCCGAGTCCGAAATGGGCGTCGTGATAGAGATTGGCCCCGGTCGAGACCATCCAGTCGACGAAGCCGTGTTCGATCAGCGGGATGACGCAGGACATGCCGAGCCCCGCCGGCGTGAGCGCGCCGGTCAGGCTGACGCCGACCACCACGTCGTCGGCGAGCATCTTTTCCGCGAACAGGCGGCAGGCTTCGCGCAGGCGCCGTCCGTTGTAGGCGAGGAAGGCGGTGTCGATCAGTTCGGCCGCGGTCATGCGGCCGGAGACCGCCGCGGGATTGATACGAGCGCCCGCGATACGCTCAACTGCCGGTTTCGTTTGCGCCATCGGTTTCCATGCGGCCGCGCCGCGACGGGCGCGGGCGGAGGTCGGGGAATAAACGGTTATCCTACCGGTCGCGCCCAATGGATTCCATCACGCGGTTCCGGCCAAACCGTTTGGTTTTCGCCGGCGATCGGAGGCTTGAGACCGGATCGCGGCGTTAAGCCTGGATGAAATCGTCCTGATCGATTCCCGCGTTCCGCAGGATCCGTTTCAGCAGACCAACATCGTCGAGGTCAGTGTTGGGTACTCTGATCGTCTGAGCGCCCGGCTGGCTCGCGCGCGCCGTGCGTGACATAAACTGATGATTGCCGCCGGCGAACGGTCCGTCATAGCCGAGAGCGCGCAACTTGCGGATAAACTCACGGCGCTTGCAGGGCGTGAGCGCGGCCATCAAACGCGAACCGCGCGTCAGTTTGCGGAAGCTTTCGGAGCGGCGAACAGATCGAAGCCGTCGACGAGCGGCGGGCGCTGCTTTCCGATCTTGATCCGCACGTCGAGCCATACGTCCAGGGCGGCGTACAGCTCGCGGCTCGCCTCGTCGATGGTGCTTCCAATCGCCCAAAGCCCGTCGAAATTCGGGATGCTGGCGAAATAACGGCCGTCATCCATCCGTTCGTATTCGGCCTTCTTCATCGCGGCGTTGAGGTATTCGAGGTAGGTCGCCATGCGGTCGTCACCAGACTCAATTATAGGATTGGCCGGGAATTGCGCAATTACCTGCTCGGCCGATCCGCGTCGCCGCCTGTCGCTCGTCGCATTATCATGGCCAATCCGCTCTCGGCATGCGTCGCGAAGCTCCGGATGATTGCACTGGTTTGCCCAATGCGCGGATGAGTCCTAAAATCCGTTCCTTGGGGACCATTCTCGGGGGGTAAACATGGCGATAATCGCAATTACCCAGCATATTGGCGCCCGCGCCGACGAGCTGGGACGGCTGGTGGCCGAGCGGCTCGGCTATCGCTTTTTGGACTCGCTGATGGTGATCGAGGAGGCGTCGCGCCGCTTCAACGTCACGCCCGAGCAGCTGGTGGTGGTGGACGAGCGCCGGCCGCATTTCTGGGAGCGGCTCAAGACCGACACCGCACGTTTTATCCCGCTCTTCCGCGCGGCGACCCTCAAGCATATGGCGGCCGATCGGCTGGTGGTGATTGGCCGTTCCGTTGCCGTGCTGATGCCGGAGGTCGGGATGGGCCTGCGGGTGCGGCTGGTCGCCCCGCTCAAGGATCGCGTCGCCGCCGTCGCCGCCGAGGAGAAGCTCGCTCCCGCCGTCGCCGAACGCCGCGTGCGCGATTACGACCGCGAAATCCGGGCCCGCCTGCAGACGCTGTTCAACCTCGATATCGAGGACCCGCTGACCCATCACGTGACGCTCAATACGGGAGCCACGCCGATGGCGGCGTTGGTCGCGATGCTGAGCGAGGCGGCGGAGGCGATGGATCGCGCGGCCCCGGCCGAAAGCCGCCAGCGGATGCGCGACGAGGCGCTCGCGGCCGAAGTTCGCGCGATGCTGATTAACCATCCGAAGATCGGCCACGCGCCGCTCGAGGTGAATTGCCTGAGCGGCGTGGTGCGCGTCAATGGCCCCGGTCTGGTGCCGCCGTGGGACGATCTGATCGGCAGCGTCGCGCGCAACGTCGAGGGCGTGGCCGCCGTCGAGGTCAACGCCGAGGAGTCCGCGGTCCCCGTGCGCCCCGCCTGACGCCGGCGCGAGGCGCGCCCGCCCATGGGATCGCGCGCGGGATGCGCGCGGTCGCTCACAATGCTATCGTCGGCGCGCCGTGCGTCCCCTCACCCGCAAGCTGGTAATTTTTTTCGCCACTGGGGCGGGCAGCGGCTACGCGCCGTTCGCGCCCGGCACGGCGGGATCGATCGTCGGCCTGATCGTCGGCTATTTCCTGCTCGCGCCGCTCTGGAGCCGCGCGCCGATCGCCTTCGTCGTTGGCTTCGCGAGCGCATTTGTCGCCGCGTGCGGAGTCGCGGGCGCGGCCGAACGGCTGTTCGGCGAGCATGACAGCTCGAAGATCGTGATCGACGAAATTTTCGGGATGGCCGCGGCGATGTACCTGAATCCGCTCGGCCTCATCTCGCTCGGCGCGAGCTTCGCCCTGTTCCGCCTCTTCGATATCCTCAAACCGTTTCCGGCGAGCCTGATCGATCGGCGTCTCGGCGGCGGCGCGGGCGTGATGCTTGACGATTTGGCCGCAGGCATCTATGCCAACGTCGTGCTGCAGGCCGCGCGCCGGCTGTTATAAAGATAAGCTGGCGGCGCGCGCCGCCGCCCAGGGAGCGTGCCATGATCGAACGTGCCGTGATCCTCTCCACCGGCGATGAAATCACCACCGGCAAGGTGGTCGACAGCAATTCCAACTATCTGGCCGACAAGCTCAACGAAATCGGCGTCGATCTGGTCGCCGTGATCACCGTTGGCGACGTCCATGAACGGCTCGAATGGGCATGGCGGACCGCGATGGAGATGGCCGACGTGGTGCTCTCCACCGGCGGCATCGGCCCGACCGCCGACGATTTGACCACCGAGACGATCGCGCGGCTGACCGGCAAGAAACTCTGGCGCCACGAACCGTCGGTTGACCATATGCGCCGGCTGTTTGAGACCGTCGGGCGGGTGATGCCCGAAAACAATATCAAGCAGGCGCTGTTTCCCGAGACCGCCGAAGTAATTCCGAACCCGCTCGGAACCGCGCCGGGCTTCCGGATGCCGGTGTTGGTCAGGGACCATACCGCGCATCTGGTGGTGATGCCCGGGGTGCCGCGCGAAATGAAGCCGATGTTCGAGAACGAAGTCGTTCCCTGGATACGGCAGAACCGCGGCAGCGACAAAATCTTCGCCACGCGCATCTTCCAGACCTTCGGCATCAGCGAGTCCGGACTCGATCAGGCCGTCGCCGGCTTGATTCGGCCGGAGGAGGCCAAGGTCGGCTTCCGCGCGAGCTTTCCGCAAATCTCGATGAAGGTGATGGTCGAGGATGCGCCCGGCCGCGCCGAAAGCCGCCTCGAAGAGCTCAGCGACCGCGTGCGCGGGCGCGTCGGCGATTTTATTTACGCCGAAGGCGAGCGCTCGATGGAAGAAGTGGTCGGCGAGCTGCTGACCGAAAAGGGCTTGAAGCTGGCGATCGCGGAGTCCTGCACCGGTGGCCTGATCGGCCATCGGATTACCAACGTCGCTGGCAGTTCGAACTATTTCTGCGGCGATTTTGTCACCTACTCGAACGACCTCAAGACCGGACTGCTGGGGGTGAGCGACGCGACGCTCAGGGAATTCGGCGCGGTCAGCGTCGAATGCGTGCGCGAGATGGCGGCCGGCGCGCGGGCCGCCGCCGGCGCCGACGTCGCGATCGCCACTTCGGGCGTCGCCGGTCCCACCGGCGGCACGCCCGAGCATCCGGTCGGCACGGTCTGCGTCGCGCTGGATTCGGAAACCGTCAAGGCGTCGCGCCGCTTCAATCTGCGTGGCAATCGCGACTGGATCAAGCTGCTGACGTCGCAGGTCGCGCTCGATTGGCTGAGGCGTTTCGCGCTCGGCCTGCCGGTCGGCGAATCCGCGCTGTTCCGCAAGTAAGCGGCGTCCTTCGCCGCGCCCGGCCCCTCCGGCAAAGTCCAGGGTCGGGCGCGGCCTTTCGTTGCCGCGACGGGAGGTCGGTTTTGCGCGCCCATCGCTCCGCATCGGTTCGACGACGGCGCCGCCGCAATCGGATGCCGAGCGGCTACAAACGATCAATCCGCATTTCCGATTGATCGACTGTATTTATCGGCCGATCGCGGAACCCATTGTCGTTGAATGGTTTTCTTATGCGCGCCCGATGCGCCGCGAGTTGTGGATTGTCTATCGGCGAGGCCGCAACTAGCATCGATTAAGGTTGACGCGCCGCTATGGACGCGTCAGACGGCATGGCGGAGGCCTCGAATGATGCGGAATTCCCCGGTGATTGCGCGGTGTTGACTATCCTTGGCGGTCTCTTCGCGCTGGCGATTCTGGCCGGCTTTATCGGCGCGCTTTCCGGACTCGGCGGAGGCGTCTTTATCGTGCCGGGATTGGTGATTCTGGCGCATGTGCCGATGCAGGTCGCGGTTGGCGCGAGCCTGATTTCGGTGGTCGCGACCAGCGCCGGCGCCAGCGTCGCCTTCGTGCGCGACGGTTGGACCAATCTCCGGGTCGCGATCATCCTCGAATGCGCGACCGTCACGGGCGCCCTGACCGGGGCCTATCTGGCGGGCGTGATCTCGCAGCCGATCCTCGAGATGCTGTTTGCGTTGATGATGCTGCAATCAGCCTACTACTCGATAACCAAGCATGGCGATGAATTGCTGCCCGCGTCCGACGCCTTGTGCGAACGGTTGCGGCTGGGCGGAGAAGTGCCCGGCGACGACGGGCGGATGACGCCTTATGGCGTGAGGAATTTGCCCGGCGGCGCGGTTCTGATGGTGATTGCAGGCATCATGTCCGGGTTGCTGGGGATAGGTTCCGGTGCGCTCAAAGTCGCCGCGATGGACCATCTGATGAAGCTGCCGCTCAAGGTTTCGAGTGCGACCAGCAATTTCATGATCGGCGTGACCGCCGGCGCCGGCGCGCTGGTCTTTCTGTCGCGCGGGGATGTCGCGGCGGCGGTCGCGGCTCCGGTCGCGATCGGCGTCACCGGCGGCGCCTTGCTGGGCAGCCGGATCCTGCCCCATGCCAACGTCGGCGCGTTGCGGATGCTGTTCGCGACCGTGCTCGTGCTAATCGCGGTCGAGATGGGCTGGCGCGCGCTTTCAGGGATATGATGAATCATCCGGAACCGTTCTCGCCGACGCCGGCGACCGCCGACGAAGACCGTATCCTGCGCACCTGGACGCCGCTCATACTGCGCTCCGTTCTGATCGTCAGCACGATTGTGCTGACGATCGGAATCGTCGCCACCGTGCTCCACGCGCCAGGCTTCTATGTCGATCGCTTTCGCGCTCTGCAACACGGTGAGCTTCAAGGGGCCGCGAACCTCTGGACGCTGCTCGTCGGCGTGAAGGCTGGCAGTCCGCACGCGATTATGACAATCGGACTGTACGTGCTGACGCTGGTGCCGCTGGTGCGCGTCGCCTTCACTTTGGTCCTGTTCGTCAAGGACCGCGATTACATCTATGTGGCCGCTACAGCATACGTTTTGGGCGGGCTTATATTGGGCATGATGCTCGGACGAATCGGTTAGAGCGGATTTTCGTCAGGGGGAGTTTTGAGCGGGCTTGGCCCGCCGGGGGTTGACGATGGACGTAAAGGGCAAAGCGGCGGTAATCACGGGCGGAGCTTCGGGAATCGGCCGGGCCACGGCGGAAATGCTCGCCGCGAAGGGAGCGTCCGTGGTGATCGCCGACCTGGTCGAGGCGCAGGGCGTCGAAACCGTCAAGGCGATCGAAGCTTCCGGCGGCCATGCCGCGTTTATCAAGGCCGACGTTACCGACGAAGACGATTCGCGCCGGATGCTGGAGCTGGCCGTCGATCGTTTCGGCGGTCTGGATATCCTCTACAACAACGCCGGTATCGCCGTGGGCCTGCCCGGCTATCCGCGAGCGGAAATCAAGCGCTGGCGGCGCGTGCTCGAAATCGATTTGCAGGCCGTTATCCTCGGCTGTCATTTCGCCGCGTCGCTGATGGAGCCGAAGGGCGGCGTGATCATCAATACCGCCTCGATGGCCGGGCTTTATCCGTACAAGGAAGACCCGGTCTACGGCGCGGCCAAGGCCGGCGTGATCAATTTCACCTATTCGCTCGCGCCGTGGGCGGCCAAGCGCAATATCCGGGTGAATTGCGTATGTCCGGGGGTGGTCGATACGCCGTTGGTGCGGCGCGGTATCGAGGCGGCCAAACGCGCCGGCCAAACCGCCGGAATCCCCGCGAAGATTCTGCATCCCCGCCAGATTGCCGAAGCGGTGCTGAGCCTGATCGAGGACGACAGCCTGTTCGGTCGGGCGCTGGAGGTGCGGCCGAGCGGACCCCGCCTGATCGAGACGCCCGAGGCGCCGGGCGTTCGGCGAAAGCAGCCGTGACCTGATTTTAACGGATCGTCGCACGGCCCACCGCCGTGGACCGCGCCGCTTGATCCGGGAGGACCGCTACGCCGCCGCGTCGCCGGCCGGCGTCAGCCTGGGAGATTCGGAGTGGCGATGGAACGATCAGTTGCCGCGAATCGGTTCTTCGATCGGCTTCATGTTGCGCTCCAGGCACCACCGATCGATCACTTCCGCATTGAAGCGCCAGTCGGTGCCGATCCGGAATCCCGGCAGCTCGCCGCGTCGCAACAGTTTGTAGATGGTCGAAGGATGAACGCGCAGGTAGGCCGAAAGTTCCCGAACCGTCATCACACGGGGCAAGTTGTATTTTGCTTCCGCCACGGTACTTCTCCAATGCGTATTGCGGGATTCGAACGGCTTGGAGCGACCCGAATCCGCAATGGTAGATTAACTCCCGAACTCGTAAGGCTGGGCTAAGCCAGCTTTGACAACATCAAACGTAGCCAAAAGTACAAATGCTGGTCAAGAGGGATAGGCGTCAGCCCTTCAACTCCGTCGAACTATTTCGGATTTGATGGAATTGCATGGAATCTGCGGCTTTCCCTTGATTCGCTCGCTTTTGATAGGGTTTTTGTGGATTGACGACGATTTTTCGTGAGGTGACGCGCAAATGCGCCTGAAAAAATTTCGCTGGCTGGCGGCCGCGACCATCTGTGGATTGACGTTCGGATCCGTCGTTTCGGCTCATGCCCAGGCGAATCCGACCGGCCTGATCCTGCAAAGCGCGGCCTTTGCGCCCAACGCGCCGATTCCAGCCGTCTATACCTGCGCCGGTAAAAATCGTTCGCCCGAACTGAGCTGGAGCGGAGCGCCCGCCGGCGTCAAATCCTTCGCGCTGTTGGTGACCGATCCTGACGCGCCGATGGGCGTATACAAGCATTGGGTGGTCTACAATCTGCCGGCCGCCGCCAACCATCTGCCGGCCGACCT
>JAJXYM010000112.1 GCA_021780585.1 Deltaproteobacteria bacterium | reverse complement strand
CCGACGCCCCATCTGGTGGGTACGAAGTGTGCCGGATGCGGGGCGGTGTTTCTCGACGTGAAGCGGCTGGCCTGTTCGAAATGCGGCGCGACCGGACCGTTTCAGGAGATTCCGCTGTCGAACAAGGGCAAAGTCTGGGTCTTCTCGGTGGTCCATCAGTCGTTCCCCGGAGTGAAGACGCCGTATATCACCGCGATCGTCGATCTGCCCGAGGGCGTGAGCGTCAAATCGAACCTGGTTGATATCGATCCGCTGGAGCTGCAGAAGAACCCCGGAAAGGCGTTCGGGATGCCGGTTGAGCTGGTGGCGAACGTGGTCTCCAAGGACCGGCAGGGCAATGAGGTGGTCGCGTTCCAGTTTCGGCCGAGCGCGAACTGAGGATTATTCGGCATACGAACGACGACGGCGCGGCGGCGCGGCCGGCGTCCTCAGGAGGATTTGAGATGCGCAACGTTTATGTTCTGGGCACGGGGATGATCAGGTTCGGCCGCTATCCCGACAAGTCGGTTCCCGAATTGGGCGCCGAGGCGGCCTTGATCGCGCTCAAGGACGCGGGCGCGACGATTAAGGATGTCGAGCTGTTCGCCTGCGGCAACCTCTATCAGGCCAATGCGATGGTTGGGCAGCGTATTCTGCAGCAGGTCGGCCAGATGGGAATCCCGGTGATCAACGTGTCGAACGCCTGCGCCACCGGCTCGACCGCCTTCCGCGAGGCGTACATGGCGGTCGCGTCCGGGATGTACGATGTGACGATGGCGGTCGGAGTCGAGCAGATGGGCAAGCAGGGCCTGCTCGGCGGCGGGGGAGGCGGCTCGGACCCCGCATACTCGACCGAAGGGCGCGTCGGGTCGGGGCTGATGCCGGCGGTGTTCGGCCAGGCCGGCGTGGAACATATGCGCAAGTACGGCACGAAGCTGGAGCATTTCGCCAAGATTTCCGTCAAATCGCATAAGCATGCGACCAAGAATCAGTTTTCGCAGTATCAGAACGAAGTCACGCTCGAAGACGTGATGAATGCGCGCGTGGTCGCCTTCCCGAACACGCTCTATATGTGCTGTCCGACGGGAGACGGCGCGGCGGCGGCGATCCTCGTCTCCGAGGACAAGCTGAAGCAGCTCGCTGGCGGACGCAAGCGCGCCCGGGTGGCGGCGTCGATACTGACCTCCGATCCTTACACCGATCGCGACCTGACGCTGCCGGATGTGAACACGTTGACCCGGCGCGCGGCGCAGAAGGCCTACGAAACTGCCGGAATCGGACCGAAAGACGTTTCGCTTACCGAATTACATGACTGCTTCGCGACGGCCGAACTCGTGCATTACGAGAACCTTGGGCTGTGCGGCGAGGGCGAGGCGGGCAAGTTTATCGACGAGGGCGGCGGGAAGCATCCGGACTTGGGCGGCAAGGCCCCCGTCAACGTCTCGGGCGGCCTGCTCTCGAAGGGCCATCCGCTGGGCGCGACCGGCGTCGCGAATATTTGCGAAGTGATATGGCATATAACCGGCGACGAACGCGCCAAGGCGCGCCAGGTGCCGAACGCCAAAGTCGGACTCGCGCACGTGATCGGGCTGGGTTCGGCCTGCACGATCCATCTGCTGACGGTCTGAGCGATTTCGCGCGCGACCGTTCGCGGATACGCAAAACTGGACGGAAAGGGGCCGCTTGCGGGCGGCCCCTTTTTCTTGCCGATCGCGCGGGATACATTTTTCGTAATGACAATGACGGAAAATCGCTCGTCCGGAGCTCACGACGTGATGGAATCGGCGGCTTGAAACTTACACGGCTCAGAGGCTTTCAGGATTATCTTGGCGCCGACGCGCGCGCGCTGAGCATGGTCGAGGACTGCGCGCGCACGGTCGCGTATCGGCACGCGCTCAACGAAATCCGGATTCCGACGCTGGAGCGAATCGAGCTTTACGAACGCTCGAGCGGCGAAACCTCCGATATCGTGCAGAAGCAGCTCTATCGCGTGCCGCGCGCGGCCGAGGCCGCCGGCGAGGGCGACCAGGCGCTGCGTCCGGAAGGCACGCCCGGCGTGATTCGCGCCTATATCGAGGCGGGTCTCGATCGCAGCGATCCCGAGCAGCGCTTCTTCTATTGCGGTTCGATGTATCGTTATGAGCGGCCGCAGAAGGGACGTTTGCGCCAGTTCAATCAGTTCGGCGTCGAGATTTTCGGCCGCGCCGACGCCGCCAGCGACGCCGAGCTGATTATCATGATCGACGAGTTCCGCCGCGCGCTCGGACTCGAGGTGACATTCGAGGTGAATTCGCTGGGCGACGCCGCCTGCCGGCCGGCCTTTCGCGCCGCGCTGCTCGAATGGGGGCGAACGCATTACGCCGAGCTGTGCGACGATTGCCATCAGCGGCTCGAACGCAATCCGCTGCGCCTGCTCGACTGCAAGACCGACGCGGTTCTCGCGCGAACCGCGCCCCATAGTCTCGATTATTTGTGCGATCCCTGCCGCGGCCATTTCGCGACGGTGGAACGCCTGATCAAGATTGCCGACGTGCCCTACGTCGTGAATCCGCAATTGGTGCGCGGTCTCGATTACTACAATCGCACCACTTTTGAAGTCACTTCGAGCGCGGTCGGCGCGCAAAGCGCGATCGTCGCGGGCGGACGCTATGACGGCCTGGTTGAGGCGCTCGGCGGCGCGGCGGCGCCGGGAACCGGGTTCGCGATCGGGATCGAGCGGACCGCGCTGGCGATATCCGCCGATCGGTACGCGACCGGCGGGGCGCCCGACGCCGCGATCATCGCAATCGGCGATGCCGCCGTCGCCGGCGCGATCGCACTCGCCCGGGAATTGCGCGCCAGCGGATTGCGTATCGAGCTGCTATCGCCGGAGCGCGGACTGAAGGCGCTGCTCAGGCGGGCGGATCGCGGCGGCGCGCGCCACGCCCTGATTATCGGCGAGAACGAACTGGCCGCCGGCGTCGTGCAGATGCGCGATTTGCGCGCCAGCACGCAAAACACGGTCGCGCGCGGCGAAGTCGCGGCGGCTCTGGCGGCGGCGCGGGGCTAGGCGGTTTCAAAGGCGCTCCGCCGCGGGTATTCTTAAAAGTTGAATCTTCGATGTCCGAGTACAGACAAGCGTTGATGCCCGTGCCGCCGTGGCGGCGCACCGATTATTGCGGCGCGCTGCGCGCCGGCGACGCCGGGCGCGAGGTCGCGCTCTGGGGTTGGGTGGCGACCCGTCGCGACCACGGTTCGCTGATCTTCATCGACCTGCGCGACCGCGAAGGAATCGTGCAGCTCGTTTTCAATCCCGAGCGTGACGCCGACGCCCATGCGGTGGCCCAGGCGGCGCGCGCGGAATTTTATCTGGCGGTGAAGGGCCGCGTGGTGCGCCGCTCCGAGGGGACAGTCAACGCCGAGCTGCCGACGGGCGAAATCGAAATCGTCGTCGCCGTTGCGGAAGTGTTGAATCCGTCGCAGCCGCCGCCGTTCCCGCTCGCGGGTCCGGACGGCGCCGCCGAGGAAGTGCGGCTCAAGTACCGCTATCTGGATTTGCGCCGCGCCGAGATGCAGCGCAATCTGCGCCGGCGCCATCAGGCGCTGCGCGGCGCGCGCGCTTATCTCGACGCCAACGGCTTTATCGAAATCGAAACGCCGATTCTGTTCCGTGCGACGCCCGAGGGCGCGCGCGACTATCTCGTTCCCAGCCGCGTCAATCCGGGCCGCTTCTATGCGCTGCCGCAATCGCCGCAATTGTTGAAGCAAATCCTGATGGTGGGCGGCTTCGATCGCTACTACCAGATCGCCCGCTGTTTCCGCGACGAGGATTTGCGCGCGAATCGCCAACCTGAATTCAGTCAGATCGATATCGAGATGACCGGTCCGCGGCCCGAGGATATCCACGAGATGGCCGAAGGGATGATGGCCTCGATTTACGAATACGCGGCGGAAATCCAGATTCCGCGGCCGTTCCTCAAGATGCCGTACGAAGAGGCGATGGAGCGGTACGGCTCGGACAAGCCGGATTTGCGCTTCGGCCTGGAGCTGAAGAATCTGACCGACGCGTTCAGCGGCACCCAGTTCAAGGTCTTCGCCGAAACCCTCGCGCGCGGCGACGCCATCTATGGCCTGGCGCTCCCGGGAGCGTATCAGCTCTCCCGACGCGAGCTTGACGAACTCGCCGAAGGCCTGCGGACGCGCCAGTCGCTCGGTCTGGCGTGGGCCAAAATCGGGTCTGACGGATGGCAGGGGCCGGTCGCGAAGTTTATCGGCGCCGACGAGCGCGTCAGCGCCGCCGCCGCCGCCGGACTCTCCGAGGGCGACACGTTGTTGATGGTCGCGGGTCCGCGCGGCAAGGTGCGCCCGGTGATCGGCGATCTGCGGCTGCAAATGGCCGCGAAATTCGCTCTGCGCGACGCAACGGCGCTCAAATTTCTCTGGATCGTCGATTTTCCGCTGTTTGAGTACAGCGAGGAGGAAAAGCGGTTGGTCTCCGTGAACCATCCCTTTACGGCGCCGCGGCCCGAAGACCTGGCGCTGCTTGACGCCGAACCGCTCAAGGCGCGCGCGCTTGCCTACGACATGGTCCTGAACGGGCAGGAGATGGGCGGCGGATCAATTCGTATTCATAACGCGGAGCTGCAACTGCGGGTCTTCGCGCTGCTCGGTATCGAGCGCGCCGAAGCGATCGCCAAATTCGGCTTCCTGCTCGACGCCCTGGCCTTCGGCGCGCCGCCGCATGGCGGTATCGCCTTCGGCGTGGACCGGATCGCGATGATGGTGTGCGGAACGGACTCGCTGCGCGACGTGATGGCGTTTCCGAAGACGCAGAAGGCGGTCGATACGATGAGCGGCGCGCCGTCGGAGATCGATCCGCGTCAGTTGCGCGAGCTTTCGATCCGGGTGGCGCGGTGAGGCGGCGCGGTTTGGCGGCGGCGCTGATTGCCGCGGCGATCGTGGCCGGATGCACCAAGCAGATCAACCAGCAGTTCGAGGATCAGGTCAACGACACGATTCACAGTCTGCCCGTGGTCGGCAACGACAGCGGCCTCAATGTCCATGCGGTGCGATCGATCAAGGAAGTGGTGATTCACAAGATCGCCGTGATGCCGCTGATTGACGCGCCCGACCAGGTGGACAAGGCTCTGCCGCCGGGCTCCGCCGAGTCCGTGACGGCCGCGCTCTATGCGCAGGCGACGGTGGTCGGCGGATGGGCGGTGGCGCCGCAGGACGACGTTGAAAGCGCGATGCAGCAGTTGCCGCCGACCACGCTGAACAATCTCGATCAGAACGCCGCCGCGCTGGGCAAGGCGGTCGCGGCCGACGGGGTGCTTTACGGCAGCGTCGGCAAATACCGTGAACGGGTTGGTTACGATTACGCGGCGCAAACGCCGGCGGCGGTCGCCTTCACCGTGAAATTCCTCGACGAGCATTCGGGCCAGGTGGTGTGGACGGCCAAGTACGCGCGCGCGCAGAAGGCGCTGTCCGAAAACGTTTTCGACCTGCCGAACTTCATCTCGAACCGCGGCCGCTGGGTGCGCGCGCACGATATCGCGGAAGAGGGCGTGCAGGCGTCGATCGCCAACCTCTATTCCAAGCTGACGGTGAAGCCGGTCGTGCAGGGTAATTAGTATTGCGTCCGGCGGATCTCTGTTCGAAAGCGCTCGGCTGAAAGAGGATTCTTCTCCGCACCCGGAATGACCAACAGACGTCCGGAAGGGCGGCCCGAGACTTTGGGAACGACGAAATCAAACGCCCGGAGTTACAATCGGGACGCCGATTTTTTCGTCAGCCCTAACGTTGCCCGGTATAAGGGTGGATTGACACCGAAACGCCGGAGACGTCGACGGAAGAAGCAAAGCGCGTCGCACCCTAAGGAACCGTAGAGATTTCAAATAGTTTGTGGATTTTTTGAATTGTCAAAACAATTCCGCGAGTTTGCCTGGATAATTTTCTCAAGCTTTGACCGAAAAGCGGAAAAAATCGGGGGCCTCGGTCGGAGCGGGTCCGCGAGCGAAGCCGAAGCCTCTCGCGCCAATCGGATCGATCTCAAAAGCGCGCGCGGGCGCGGCCCCCAATAGTCATGCGCGGGCTTGACCCGCGAATCCATACCGATGGATGCCCGGGTCAAGCCCGGGCATGACTAATTAAGAGGAACTCGCGAATGCGCATGGTCCGGGAGTCGCGCGGCGCGACTCGGCCATCCTGGCTGCGGACGTCCCCGGTCCGTCATCCTGAGAGTTTGTCCTGAGCGCGGCGAATAATTCGAATCTTTCCCCGGTCGCCAGATCATATGACTATTCGCGGCGGCGCGACGGCGCGGTCAATTCCACGGCGACGCGGCCTTCATCCGGAGCGATTCCGCGACCGCCGGATGGGCGATCTTGCCGTCATGGACGTTGAGGCCGTGGCGCAGGGCGCGATTGCGCGCTCCCGCGTCGAGCAGGCCATGGTCGGCGATTTCGAGCGCGTACGACAGGGTGGCGTTGGTCAGGGCGTAGGTCGAGGTATGCGGCACCACGCCCGGCATGTTGGTCACGCAGTAATGGACCACGCCGCCGCGGATATAGATGGGGCGGCGATGGGTGGTCGGGCGGGAGGTTTCCGAAACGCCGCCCTGGTCAATCGATAGATCGACGAGCGCGGCTCCGCGTTTCATTTTCGCGACGGTGCGCGCGCTGATCAGGCGCGGGGCGCGGGCGCCCGGCACGAGCACCGCGCCAATCACGAGGTCCGCGGCGCGCACCTCCTCTTCGAGCGTCGCCCGGTTGGACATCACGGTGATCGCCTGGCCGCCGAGGATATCGCTGAGATAGCGCAGGCGCGGCGGATGAACGTCGAGGATCGTCACTTCGGCCCCGACGCCGGCGGCGACGCGGCAGGCGTTGAGGCCAGCGATGCCGCCGCCGATAATCGTCACCTTGCCGGGCCGCACGCCCGGCGCGCCGCTAAGCAATACGCCGTCGCCGCCGTTCTGCGCCTGCAGGCACCATCCGCCGACCTGGACCGCGAGGCGTCCCGCGACCTCGCTCATCGGGGCGAGCAGCGGCAGGCTGCCGTCTTCGAGTTGCACGGTTTCGTAACCGAGCGCGCTGACCCGCCGCCGCGTCAGCTCCCGCGTCAGGCGGCGATCGGCGGCCAGATGCAGATAGGTGAAGAGGATCAGGTCCGGGCGCAAATAGCGGTACTCCGCTGGCTGAGGCTCCTTGACCTTGAGGATCATCGCGGCGCCGCTCCATACGGCCGCGGCGGATTCGGCGATCCGCGCGCCGGCGGCCCGATAGTCGCGATCGCTGAAGCCGCTGCCGGCGCCGGCTCCGCTCTGGACGATCACGCGGTGGCCGTGATGGGCGAAGGCGGCGGCGCCCGCGGGCGTGAGCGCGACACGCCGTTCGTCGGGTTTGATTTCGGTCGGGATGCCTATCACCATCGCGGGTCCTCCGTCACGCTTGCGGTTCGCTGTGCGCGTTCGTATGACGCACGCGCGGCCTGGGAATGTTCGCACACGCGGGCGCGGCGAAACGCGGCCAGCCGTTCACGTGCGCGATCCGATCACGGATCACGCAATGGCGCAAGCGCGGCCAAGCCTTGACATTGCGAATCACGCCGCGCTTGATGATCGAGTGCGCCGCAAATTCAATTTGGCGCGCGCGTTGATCGCGCCTTCGCGCCGGTCGGCATATTCGGGGTGAAAAAAATGGAGGCTCCGCCAGGACTCAAATACTCGAAGGAACATGAATGGGTGTCGACCGAGGAATCGATCGCGACCGTCGGCATCACGGACCATGCGCAGGAGCAGCTTGGCGAAATCGTCTATATCGAATTGCCCTCGGTTGGCGAAAAGGTCAGCAAGGACGATCCGTTCGGCGTCGTCGAATCGGTCAAGGCCGTGTCGGATATCTACGCGCCGGTGAGCGGCACGGTGGTCGCGGTCAACGAGGACCTGCCCGAAAGCCCGGAGGTCGTGAATGAGGATCCGTACGGCGACGGCTGGCTGATCAAGGTCAAGGTGAACGATCCCAGCGATTTCGACGATCTGATGGACAGCGCGGAATACGAGGAGATGGTCGCGCGCGAAAAGGAATGACGCCCGCCTATCCGGCGACGGCGGGCGCGGCGGCCACCGCGCTTGCCACCGCGACGTCGAAGCGAATCGCGCCGGACGGCGGATCGACGAAGACGACCACAAAGGTCGTCGTCGCGGCGGGTTCGAGCGCGAAGGTCCTGGGCGGATCGAGCTTCTGGAAAAATTCGATCTCGTGCGGCGTCATCTGCGCGACCATCGCGGCCGACAGCGTGTTGCCGCAATAAATCGCGCGATCGGCCAGCGGACGTCGCGCCGCGTCGCGCAGGGCCACGGCGATGCGCACGGCGTGGAGGGGGTTGTCGCCGACGTTCTCGGCGATTCCGGTAATCACCAGCGCATTGTGACCGCCCTTGGTCGGCAGATAATCCGCGTGAACGGCGCGCAACGCGACCAGCCGGGCGGGCGTGATCGGCATCACGAAGCGCTCGCCAATCAGTGGCATCCGGCTGAGCAATTCCGCCGCGGCCGCCGGCGCGCTGCGCACCAGCATGGTCACCGCGCCGTAGCCGATCGCCACAAGCAGCATCAGGCCGAGCGCGAAGCGGGCGGAGTGGGTCACTTCGTGGTTGTAAAGCGGAGCGTCGGTTTCGTCGACGAAGTCGGCGTCCGGGTCGGGTTTTTTGCGTGGCTTGCGCGGCGCGCGCGGACGTTCGATCGCGCCACTTGCGGACGCCTCGCTGACGGCCGGCGACGGCGGCGCCGTGGGCTCCGGCGTCGGAGCCTCGGCAAAAGCCGCGTCGTCGCCGACGCTCCATTCGTTGGCGTCGTCGAGCGCCGCGGGCGCTTCCGCCGCGGCTGGCTCGATGGGCTCTTCAAGCGCGGGTGTTTCGTCGGCGAAATCGAACCGCAGGGTGTCGCCGCCGGGCGACCGCGGTTCCGGGGGCGTCTCACGAATCGGCCGCGACATCAATTCGTCCGTGCCTGGAGCGGCGGCCGGCGGCGCGGCTTTGACTGGCGGCGGCACGGGCGCGACTATCGCCGCCGGTTGCTCCGCGGCCGCAGTGGTTCTGGCCTGTGGGGCGGGCGCAGGCGGCTGATCGATCCCGGTGACCCATTGCGGCTCCGCCTTGGGCCTGATCTCCGGCGCGGCGGCTGGTTCAGGCGCCGCGGGTCGGGCGACGCGCCGGGGAATCGATTCGCGCGCGGAGGCCGGTTGAGCGTCGCCGGCGCGCGCCGGGCGCGGCTCGAAGCTGAACACATGGCCGCAGCGCGAACACTTGAAAGTGGGCGTCCCTTCAGGCAATACCTGCTCGTCGATACGATAGCGGGTATGACAGCTCGTGCATTGAACCTCGATCGTCACCGCGCCTCCGCCTCCTGTTCGCAGGGTAACATAATGGCCGTTACGGCACATCCGCCCCGACGTTTGCCGGCCGCGCGCCGCCGATTGGTCCGCGTTCGACCGACATCCTCACGATGCGTATAGCGCTGGTAACGCGTCGCTTCGATCCCGCCGGCGGCGGCACCGAACGCGATCTGACGATCACCGCGCAAATCCTCGCCCGCGCCGGCCATCAGGTAACGATCTATGCCGCCGAGACACGGGCGCCGTCATCCGAGTTTCCGATCCGGCGGGTCGTGACGCCGCCGCTCGGACGCGCCGTGCGCCTGCTATGGTTCGCGCGATCGGCAGGCGCGCGAGCGTATCTTGACGGCGCGGAGATGGTGTTGAGCTTCGCCCGAATCGTCGCGGCCGACGTCTTGCGTTCGGGCGGCGGCGCTCATTCCAGCTATCTGCGGGCGGCGCGTCGCTGGCGCGGCGCGGCGGGCGCGATGCGCCTTGCGCCGTACCATCGCGTGCAAATCGCGGTCGAGGCGGCGGGCTTCCATAATCCGCGCTTGCGCCGCGCGATCGCGGTCTCGAACCTGGTGCGCGACGACCTGATCGCGACTTTCGGAATTTCCCCCGCGGTCGCCGTCACGATTTACAACGGCGTCGAACTCGAACGGTTTCGGCCGGAGCGCGATCCCGCCGCGCGCGCGGAGCTCCGGCGGCGGCTCGGACTACCAGACGGCGCTTTCGCGACGCTGTTCGTCGGCAACGGCTTCGCCCGCAAGGGACTGCGCTATTTGTTCGAAGCATGGCCGATTGCGAACTCGCGGGCGCGCCTGATCGTCATCGGCGCCGACCGGAAATTGCGCGCCTATCGCGAGCTCGCGCGGCGCCTCGGCGCCGAAGATCGCATCGCGATGCTCGGTCCGCGCGACGACGTCGACCGGCTGATGCGCGGCGCGGACGCGCTCGTCCTGCCGTCGCTGTTCGAGCCGTTCGGCAACGTCGCGATCGAAGCGATGGCGTGCGGGGCGCCGGCGCTGGTCAGCGGATACTGCGGGGCCGCCGAGATCATGCCGGCCGCGCTCCGGCAATTCGTGGTCGCCGATCCGCTCGACCGAAGCGACTTCGCGGCGAAGCTGACCGCGCTGATCGAACAGGCGTCCGCGCTGCGCGAGACGGCGCGCGCCGCCGCCGAGGCGTACACCTGGGAGCGCCACGGCCGCGAGCTGCTCGCACTGATCGAGGACGCCGCCGCGATCCGCCGCTAGCGCGCGCGCCGGCGTAATCCGTCGCGCATCCCGCACGCGACCGCCAGTCGCCGTTCCTCGCGCGCGATCCGCTCGACCGG
>JAJXYM010000277.1 GCA_021780585.1 Deltaproteobacteria bacterium | reverse complement strand
ACTGATCGAGGACGCCAATTTTGATCCCGTCACGCGCACGATTCGGCGCGACGGCGTCAATGTGATGAGCGCGTATGACCTGCGCGCCGTCGCCCAGGCGGTCGAGCTCAAAAATCGCTTCGGCGCTGAAACCTGCGTGGTCACGATGGGTCCGCCGCAGGCGCGCGAAGTCCTCACCGACGCGCTCGGGATGGGTCTCGACCGCGCGGTCCATCTGCAGGACCGCGCCTTCGCCGGCGCCGATACGCTCGCGACCGCGCGCGCGCTCGCGTTCTGGCTCAAGCGCGAGGCGTTCGACCTCATCCTGACGGGCAAGTATTCGCTCGACGCCGAAACCGGCCAGGTCGGCCCTGAAGTCGCCGAGCTGCTCGGTATCGCGCAAATAACCGGCGTGCGCAAGCTCGAAATCGACGGCGACCTGATTCGCGCCGAACGCGAAAGCGACGAGGGCGTCGATAGCGTCGAATGCCGGATGCCGGCGCTGCTGACCTGCGCCGAACGCCTGATCAATCCGGTCAAGATCGATCCGGCCACGCGCGCGGCCGCCCAGTCCCGCGCGATCGAAACGATCGCCGCCGCCGCGCTCGACGCCGACCCCGCTCAATTCGGCCTGAAAGGCTCCCCCACCTGGGTTCAGGAGGTGCGCGCGCAGCCGTCGCCCAAGGTCGCATGCCGGATGATCGACGCGAGCGATCCGGAACGCGCCGCCGAAGAGGTATTCGCCGCGCTGGAGGACGTCGGCGCGCTCCGCCCGCGCGAACATCACCGCCGTCCGATCGCTTCCACATTGCGCAAACCCGCACGCGGACACGACCTTTGGGTCGCCGTGGAGGAGGATCTCGCCGGCGAAATCACGCTCGGCAGCCTCGAGCTGCTGTCGGCCGCCGACCGGCTGGCCGGCGAGCTGGGCGGCGCGGTCTTCGCGGTCGGATGCGGCGAAGCGATCGCCCGTCACGCCGGCTTGATCGCCGGCTATGGCGCCGATCGGATTATCCTGCTCGAAGGGCTTAATTCCGCCAATTATTCGCCCGATATCGTCGCGGCCGCCTACGCTCGCCTGGTCGAGCAGGGCGCGCCGTGGGGCCTCCTGCTATGCGCCAGCGAGCGCGGCCGCGATTGGGGGCCGCGGCTGGCGGCGCGGTCGGGCCTCGGGCTGACCGGCGACGCGATCGGCCTCGAACTCGATTCCGAACGCCGTATGGTAGCGCTGAAACCGGCTTTCGGCGGCAATATCGTCGCGCCGATCCTCTCGCGCACCTTCCCGCAGATGGCCACGGTGCGGCAGGGCGTACTCGAACTGGCGGAGCCAAATCGCGCCCGCCAAGCCGACGTCGAAACCGTCAAGGTCGAAGCGGGCCGTCCGCTGACGCGCCTGCTTGGTTCAACCTCCAACATCGACCATTCGCTCGCCCCGCTCGACGGCGCCGAGGTCGTCGTCGGGATCGGGATGGGCGTCGGCGGACCGGAGGGGGTCGAGGTCGTCAAAGGCTTTGCGCGGACGATCGGGGCCGCGCTATGCGCCACGCGGCGCGTGACGGACAAAGGATGGGCGCCGCGGCAGCTTCAGGTCGGACTGACCGGCAAGGCGATTGGACCGCGGCTCTATTTTTCGATCGGGATTCGCGGCGTCGCCAACCATACCCTGGGAATCAAGCGCGCCGAGACGGTGGTCGCGATCAATTCGGATCCCGACGCGGTGATTTTCGAGCGCGCGAATCTCGGTCTGGTCGGCGATTGGCGTCCGCTCACGATCGCGCTCGAAGCGGCCTTCCGCCGTCATCAGTCGCCCTGAGCGGCGCGCCGGCCGGCCGCGCGCGGCCGACGCATTGGCCGGGCCGCGCCCGGCTTCGCCCGTTATGGCGCGAAATGTTCGGCCGTCCATTCCGTCAGCAGGCGCATCAGGCGCGGACGCGGATCGCCGAGATGCGCGCGCGTGCCGCCCGCCCGCATGAAATGGTCGGCGCCGTCAATAAACTCAATCCGCTTGTCGGTCGCGCCCGCCAGCTCGAACTCCCGCCGCACGTCGGCGAGGAAAATGTCCTGATCGGCGGTTGCGCCGACCACGATCGTCGGGACCGTGACCAGCGGCAGATTCCGCTCCAGCCGGGCGTTGGAACTAATCCCCGACCAGGTCGAAAGCCACGCCTCCGGCGTCATCATCCGGGCGAGGCCGAAGGCGTGATAGTTCGCAAGGTCGGGACGGGCCGAGATAATCGATCCGACCACCCGTTCGGACGGTTCCAGCGATAGATCGGTATAGTTCGGATTAGCCTGCGTGCGATAAACGGTCATGAAGCGCGGCGCCATCGTGCGACGCGCCATGAAATTACGGTACGCGGCGGGCCGGCCGGCGAAATCCGTCGCGCGCGTCGCCACCCGTGCGACGGTCGCCTCTTCGACGTGGCGGCGCGCGATCGCGTCGATCCGCGCGACCCGGGCGCGCTGCGCCGCGCGATAGCGCTCGAGCCAGTCGCGCTCGTAATGCGACGCCTCGGGCGGCGGGCGAAAGCCGTTGCGCTCGTCGTACATGTCGAGCGCCGCGTCGGTCGCGAACGGATCGTTTTCGTCGACCACCGCCGCGTCCAGCGAGCCCATCAGCACGACGCCCTGTCCCGGATGGGCCGCCAGCAGGATAAGGCCGTCGGCCGGCGGCATCGCGTAACGATTCAAATCCGGAGGACCGCCGCCCGGCGGCGCGGCGACGCGCGATCCGGCCGGCTTGCGCGCCTCGGCGTCGTAATAGGCGAACAGCGAACCGCCGCCCGAGTTGCCGAGCATCACGATTCGGTCGAAGCCGCGCTCCTCGCGCAGGTAGCGAATCCCGGCCGCGAGGTCGAGCAGCAGGTTCTCGTGGAGCATCGTCGAGTCGTTGTTGAGATAGCGCGTATTCAGCGCGAAGGCGGCAAAGCCCGCCTCGAGCCAATAGGGAATCGAATAGTGCTGGGCGAAATCGACTCGCGGATGCGCCATGATGACGACCGTTTGCGGGCGGCGATCGGGCGGTTCGTAGAGCAATCCGCGCGCCTTGCCGCCGTCTTCGGCGTAAAGTTGCACGACCGTCTGGCGCATCAGCGGATCGATATTGCCGAAATCGACCGGATAGCGGGTCTGGTAGTCCGATGGCGCCTGGGGCATCGCCGGGTCACCTCCTGTGACGGGCTTTTCTTAGCATGAAGCCGCGCCGAGGGGTCAGCGGGACTTACTTGCGCCAGCGGGATATGGCAACCTTTGAGTTTTGGAGTTGCGATTTTGAAAAGCGGCATAATCGGCGCGCGCGGCGCGGGGAAATCCACCGTCTTTCACGCCCTGACGGGCATGGCGCCGATCGCGGGCGCGGCCGACGCGAAAAATCGCGCCCGGCCCGGCCAGCTCAAGGTCGCCGACCCGCGCCTCGATTTTCTCGAAGCGACTTACGGCTCGAAGAAGAAAATCCCGGTCGAGCTGACCGTGGTGGATTTCGCACCGAATCCGCGCGAGCAAAAAGAGGGCGCGGCGCTGGATCCGAGCCTCCTGCCGCTGATTCGCGACCTCGACGCGCTGCTGATCGTGATTCCCGAATTCGCCGGCCGCGAAACGCCGCTGATCCCGGCCGTCGAAAGCGTCGAGGGCGAGCTGGTTTTCGCCGATTACGACCAGGCCGAGCGCCGTCTGGAGCGGCTCAAGAAGGAAAAGGGCAACGTCGATTTCGAACGCGCCGCGCTCGAGCGATGCCTCAAATGGCTGGAAGAGGGCAAGCCGCTCAGGATGCTCGAAATGACGGCGCAGGAGCTGCAAACCTTCTCCAGTTTCGGCTTTCTTTCGCGCAAGCCAGCCTTGATCGTAGTCAATTGCGACGCCGACCAGGCGACCGCCCAGCTTGGCGAGGCCGAGCATCAGGCGCTGATCGCGCGCGGCCTCGAAATCTTCCGGCTGGCGGCGGCGTTCGAAGCCGAGCTATGGGAGCTGGACGAGGCCGGGCAGACCGAATTGCTGCGCGACGCGGGCCTTGACCGTCCCGCGCGCGAACGGCTGATCGCCGCGCTGTTTCATCATCTGGGACTGCTGACGTTCTACACCGCCGGCGAGCCGGAGGCGCACGCATGGTCGCTCCGTCGCGGCGCGAGCGCGCTGGAGGCGGCCGCGCGCATCCATAGCGATATCGCGCGCGGGTTTATCCGGGCGGAAGTGGTGGGCTACGAGGATTTCGCCGAATTGCGCTCGGACGCGAAGGTGCGCGAGGCCGGCAAACTACGCCTCGAAGGTCGGGATTACGTGATGCGCGACGGCGACATCATCCACATCCGCTTCAAGGTGTGAGTCCAGGTGGAATAGGCCTGTCGCGAGACATTGGAACGGTAGTGGGGGAAACGTACTCAATTTGACTGTTTCCGTAGCGTGATCCTCCTGTGAAAGAGATCGACGTATCTCTGGTCGTCACATCTTCATCGTTTACGCTCGACGATTTGTCAGCCCGCCTTGGCCGGCCGCATTCGAGCGGTTCGCACAACCTTGGCGAACCGCATATTCGCGGCGAGTCCAACTGGCCCGAGACCGTATGGCGGCTGGATTCGGGCCTGCCGTCAACTGCCGCGGTCGAGGAGCATTTAGCGAGCATTCAAAGGCGGTTTCCGCCGCAGGACCTGATCGGAGTTTTGCCGGAAGGCTGCCGAATTCGCTTCGACGTCGCTTTATTTTTCGATACCGCAAATGTCGGAATCGTCCTCTCCGAAAAATCCGTCAATCTGATTCATGCATATGGCGCGACGTTAGAGATAACCGCTTATCCCAGCGACTTTGGAGAATCCTGACGTATATCGATCGGCGGCTTGCCTTGCGATCGGGCGGGGGCGCTGAAACAATGTTGCGAACCCGCGCCCGCTAGCGGCGCGCCTGCCGATCCATCCCGTTAATGCGCCGCGCCGAAACCCTAATCCTGCTGATCGCGCTGGGCTTTTACGTCTGGTTTCTCCATCATTTCGGCCTTGCCGACGTGATGTCGTACGTGCGCATGGCGGGATGGGGCCTCGCGCTGACGATTTCGCTGGAAGCGGTCGCCCGGATCGCGAATACGCTCGGATGGCGCGTGACGATCGCGGATTTTCCGCCGCGGCTCGGCTTGGGCGAGCTGTTCGTCGCCAGAATCGCCGGCGAGGCGGTCGATTACGTCACCCCGTCGGCGCAGCTTGGCGGCCAGTTCGTGATGGCGCTGATGGTGCGGCGCAAGCTCGAAATGGCGATCGCGCTCGCGACGGTTATTATCGCGGCGCTGGCCGAAGCGGTCGGACAGATCGGCTTTATCTCGGGCGCGCTGGTGATGACGCTGCCGTTCGAGGCGCGGCTGCATCATCTGTTATGGCCGGCGCTGGGCGGACTGGCGATCGCGATCGGCTTGGCCGGCGGCTTCCTCTATGTCCAGATGAAGCATCCGTTCGCGACGCTGTGGAAGGCGGCCGCCAGGCTCGAGCTCGACCATCTCGCCCATCCGGAGATTCGCGCCGCCGCCGACGAAGCCGACGGCGTGCTGCTGGACTTTTATGCGCGCCGGCGCGGCCGGCTCGCGCTGTCATGCGCCTGTTATCTGGTCGCATGGAGCATGGGGCCGGTCGAAATCTATATCCTGATGAGACTGCTTGGGCAGCCGGCGAGCGTGATGGTGGCGTTGCTGGTCGAAGCGCTGGGACTGCTGATAGAACGCGCCACCTTCCTGATTCCCGCCAAGCTGGTGAGTCAGGAGGGCGGCAAGGCGCTGATCCTCGCGACGCTCGGCTATGCCGCGGACGCGGGCTTCGCGATCGGGGTGCTGCGCCGGATAAAAGAAATGGTATGGGTGTTGTTTGGGCTGGTGGCCCTCGCGGCCCATCGCATGATAACCGAACGGCGTGCGGCGGCCGAAGCGCGCCCCGCTGAAAATTTAATCAAGCTATCGGGTGCTCAGGGAGGAGAGTCCTTATGAAGAAATCGATCGCCGCGATCGTTGCCGCGCTGATGCTGGCCGCGCTCGGGGCCGCGCACGCCGGCGTGGTTGTCGATGAGCAGGAGACGATGGAGCAGGGCGCGGGCCATACCGTGACGCGCCAGCGCACCGTGATGATCCAGGGCAACAAGCAAAAGATGGTGACCGACCGCATGCAGGTAATCACCGACCTGGACAAGGGCGTGATGTACCTGGTGAATCCGGCGCAAAAGCAGTACATGGAGATGCCGTTTCCGCCGCAGGGGCCGATGGCGCGGATGATGAGCGACCGGATGTCCACGCTGAACTTCAAGAAGAGCGGCGGCAAGAAGACCATCCTCGGCCACGATTGCGAGCAATATAGCGGCGCCGGCTCGATGATGGGCAACGAATATTCGGTGACCGGATGTTTCGCGGCCAAGGCGCCTGGCGCAAAGGAGTTCGACGCGTTTCAGAAGGCGATGGCCGAGAAGGTCAAAGGCACCTCGATGGCGATGCATGGCCAGGTGCCGGACGGGATCCCGATGGAGCTCCAATCGACCACCAAGCTAACCAATTTCAACGCCCCCGGGATGTCGCCGGAGCAGGCCGCGAAAATCCGCCAGATGCTCGCGAATCGGCCGCCGATGGTGAGCAAGACCGTGGTGACCAAGGTGACCACCGAGAAGCTCGCGAACGATACTTTCACCGTGCCTGCCGGTTATACGAAGCGGGTGATGGGACATCCGATGCCGCCGGCGGGCGGGATGCCGCCGGGGCCGCCGCCGGGGGCCAAAGCGCCGGAGTGACGAGGCCGCGCGTGGGCGGCTGCGCGGCAACCCAATAATTCCGCGGGCGCGAAAGCTCAAGGCCGGACCGGCGTCGCCACGCCGATCCGGCCTTTGATTTTCCCGAATCGATTCTACGCTACCGGTTCATCCCGCCGCCTGCGCGCCCGCCGCCTCGGCCTGGACGGAGGGATTCAACGCGGCGCAGGCGTAGAGCAGCCAGCGGGTGCTCGAAAGCTCGTCCTCGGCGAACAGCCTGAGCGCCTCCTTGGTCTCGACGTCTTCCTTGAGGCTCTCGGCGAATTCCAGGATCGGCCGGATGATCGCTTCTGGATCGCGAATCGTGGCCGCGACCCGCAGCAGCTTCTCACTGTCGGACATCGCCGGATCGGCCGCGCAGGCGTTGAACTGGCGGCTGTCGTCGCTGACCTGGGCGCGTCCTTCGCCGCCCAACTCCATCAGGCGGTTGGCGAAGATGCGGCCGTGATAGGCCTCGCGCTCGGCGATCATGCGCAGGCCGCTGCGGATACAATCGGTCGGCGTAACGTTGGCCCAGGCGGCGAAGCCCTCGGCGGCGTTGGCCTCGGCCACGCGCACCTTGTCGATAAAGCTGACGATCGCGTCGCGTTCGGAGCGATAAGTCTTGCCGAAGGCGCGAAAACCACCGCCGCCGCTGCCGTTGGCGACGCTCTTGCGTTCGAGCTCGGCTATTTCGGCCTCGAACAATTCCTCGCTGATCACGCCGGCGCGATAGGCGCGCAGCAATTGGCGGAATTCGAAATCGCGGTTCATGGGGGAAATCCTCCCTTTTCGGGTGAGACGACCCGGATAGCAATCCAAAGCTAAAGCCGCTTGCCAGCCCATGTCAATCAAGAGAGACTGACGCGGCGATCGCGCCGCGGATTGTCGGGAAATCGATCGCGCGCCGCGCATGGGGCGCGAATCGTCCGGAAAATTTGGCGGAGATAAGTGGGCAATGGCGGAAATAGCGCATAAATTCGTCAATACCAACGGAATCCGGATGCATGTGGCGGAGGCCGGCCAGGGCTTTCCAGTGCTGATGTGCCACGGCTTTCCGGAACTCTGGTATTCATGGCGCCATCAGATGGGCGCGCTGGCGGAGGCCGGCTTCCACGCGATTGCGCCCGACCAGCGCGGCTACGGCGACACCGACGCGCCCGCCGCGGTCGAGACCTACACGCAGCGCCAGCTCGTCACGGACCTGGTCGGGATGCTCGACGGGCTCGGGATCGGCCAGTGCGTGATCGTCGGGCACGATTGGGGCGGCGCGGTGGCGTGGAACGCGGCAATGATGGCGCCGGATCGGATCGTGGGCGTAATCGGCGTGAATACGCCCTTTTTCCCGCGCACTCCCGTCAAGCCGACCGATCTGATGCGGCTGATGGCGCAGGGCAAGTTCCATTACATCCTCTATTTCCAGGAGCCGGGCGTGGCCGAGGCGGAACTGGAACGCGACGTGCGCCGTTCGCTGCGCGGCTTCTATCAGGGCGGCGCGGATCTGGGTGGAGGGATTCCGTCGACCGATCCGCCGGGGGTGTTCGGACCGGCCGGCGGCGGCATTCTCGACCGTCTGCCGGATCGGCCGCAGGGATCGTTTCTGAGCGACGCGGACTTCGAGGTGTTCGTCAAAACCTTCGAGCGCACCGGGTTTCGCGGCGGACTCAACTGGTATCGCAATATCGATCGGAGCTGGGAAGAGGCCGCCAGCCTCGAAAATCGCGTGAATCAGCCGGCGCTGATGATCACGGCCGAACTTGATCCGGTGCTGCGGCCGGAGCTGGCCAACGGGATGCGGATGTTCGTGCCGAATCTGCGGCGGACGGTGCTGGTCAAAGGCTCGGGCCATTGGACGCAGCAGGAAAAGCCGGCCGAGGTCAACGCCGCGATGTTCGAGTTCCTGGCGGAATTCCGGAACCGCTGAGGAAGCTCCGCACAAACTTGGGTCGTCATTCTGAACGGAGTCCGCGCAGTGAGGAATCCCGGGATTCTTCGCTGCGTTCAGAAGGACAAAATGGGCTTGTGCGGGGTTTCCCTAATGCCGTTCGGCGGATGGCGTCGCGGCGTCAGGCTGCCGCCGCGACGCTTTTCGCGGCGCGCCCGATGGTGGGCGATCAGAATTTATCCTTGAGGGCGCGGGTCTTGGCGAAAATCGCGATCGGGTCGTCCGAAATCGCTCCGTCGAGTTTTTTCAGGCTCGCGCGCAGCTCGGGACTGGCGGTGCGCAGGAACGGATTGATTTGCTTTTCGTCCGCGATCGTTGACGGAATCGTGAACTTGCCTTCGGCGCGAACCTTTTTCGCCCATGCGTATTTGGCCCGCAGCGGCTGATTATCGGGTTCGAGGGTCAGGGCGAATTCGAGATTCTTGATCGTGTATTCGTGGCCGCAGTAGACCCGGGTCGCATCGGGCAGCGCGGCGAGCTTCGCCAGCGACGCGACCATCGTTTCGGCCTTGCCCTCGAACACCCGGCCGCATCCCGCGATGAACATCGTGTCGCCGGTAAAGACCGCCTCGAGTTGCGGGAAATAGTAGGCGATATGGCCGTTGGTATGGGCCGGGATGCCAATGACGCGGCCGCTGAGCGCGCCGACGCGAACGGTCGCGCCGTCATCGACCTCGTTGGTCTGCGCGGGGATGCGGCCGTTTTCATTGCGGGCGCCGTAGACGCGGATTCCGGGCACGGCGCGGGCCAGCTCCTCGTTGCCGCCGACGTGATCGAAATGCCAGTGGGTCGGCAGGACGGCGATCAGGTTCAGCTCGCGCCGACGGACTTCGTCGAGAACTTTGCCGGCCTCGGAACAATCGACCACGCCGCATTCGCGCGAGGCGTCGTCGACGATCAGGTAGGCGTAGTTGTCGCTGAGTTGGGGAACGGGAATGATCGCCATCGTAACCTCCCGGGCGGGCCGCCGCGCCCGCGATTCAAGCCGCGCGCGGCGGCGGTCGTTTATCCGACGATATTGTAGCCCACGTCGACGTAAACCGTCTGGCCGGTGACGCCGGAGGAAAGATCGCTCAGCATCACGGCGGCCATCTTGCCGACCTCCTCGGGCCGCATCGCGCGTCTGAGCGGCGAGCGTTCGCCGACCTCATGGGCCATCGTATGGTAGTCGCGGATGGCGGAGGAGGCGAGGGTGCGGGCGGGCGCGGCGCTGAGCGCATTGACGCGTATATTCTTCGCGCCGAGATCGAGCGCGAGATAACGCACGCAGGCTTCGAGCGCGGCCTTCGCCACGCCCATCACGTTGTAATTCGGAATCGCGCGGACGGCGCCGATATAGCTGAGCGTGACGATCGCGCCGCCGCCCGCCTCCATCAACGGTTCCGCGGCGCGCGCCAGCGCGACCAGCGAGTAGGCGCTGATGTCGAGGGCGCGGCTAAAGCCGGCGCGGCTGACGTTGAGGAAGCGGTCGCGCAGGTCTTCGCGATCGGCGTAGGCGACCGCGTGGACCAGCATATCGAGGCCGCCCCAATGCTCCTTCAGGTTCGCCATCACGCGGGCGATCTGAGCGTCGTCGGAGACGTCGAGTTCGCCGGCGATGTGGGCGCCGATTTCCGCGGCAAGCGGGCGGACGCGCTTTTCGAGCACCTCGCCCTGGTAGGTCATCGCGAGGCTGGCGCCCTGCGCGTGCAGCTCCCGCGCGATCGACCAGGCGAGACTTTTATCGTTGGCGACGCCGACAATCAGCGCGCGTTTTCCCTCAGCGATGCCCATCGGGCGGAACTCCTTGCCACGTAATCGTCGGTTCACGGCGTGAACGCGACCAGCACAGGTGATGATAGCGCGCGCGGCGGCGCGCGACGAATCCCGGCTCAGAGACGGATCCGCATGCCGTCGCGCGCCATCGGGAGCTTGACCTCGCGACGCCGATCGAGGACTTCGCGGCCGATGTGCGTCAGCACCATCCGGCCGACGTCGAAACGGCGGCGGTTCGCGCTGAGGCTCGGATA
>JAJXYM010000015.1 GCA_021780585.1 Deltaproteobacteria bacterium | reverse complement strand
GACCGCGATCGCGATCCATTTGTCCTCGCCGCGGCACGGATAGGTGTTATGCGGCGCCATCGTGTCGTCGCGATTCTCCCATTGCCGCCGATCGCGCCCGTTCATGAAATAGTCAGTGAACCATTCATGCATCTGGCCGATCACCGTCTCGCCCATGCTCGCGTCGATCCATTGCCCCTCGCCCGTCCGCTGCCGATGGCGCAACGCGGCCAGCGCATGGAACACCACCGTCGACGCGACCGCGTAATCCGGCCACGTCCCGCCCGTCTGCCGCGGCGGCCCGCCCGCGTAGCCCTGTGCGTCGAACAATCCCACGAACGAGCACGCCATCGGTCCCCATCCCACCCAGCGCGACGGATCGAGTCCGGTTTTGCCCAGCAGCGAGACCGATATCATGATGATGTCGGACCTGATCTTGCGCATCTCGTCGTAGGTCAGGCCCAGATTCTCCGCCGTCGCGCGCGGAAAACATTCCAGCACGAAATCGCTGCGCCGAATAATTTCGTGCGCCAGCTCGCGCCCCTTCGGATGCTTCAAATTGAGATTGATCGCCTTCTTGCCGTAGTTCAGCGCGTGATAGAAACCGCTGCGATTGATCCCCGCCTTGCGCTCCGCCATCCCGGCCGGATTCGTGCGGCTGATATCGATATAGACCTGCGATTCAATCTTGATCACCTCGGCGCCCATCGTCGCGAACCATTGCGCGATTTGCGGCCCGTTGATGATCCAGCTGAAGTCCGCGACCCGCAGTCCCGCCAGCGGCAATCGTCCCATCGGATGCCTCCTCGTGCGCCCCGCCCGACGCCTAGATAACGCCCGCCGCGCGCAATCCCGCCTGCGCCTCGGCCCCGATTCCGAGCCGCGCGAAAATCTCCCCGTTATGCTCTCCCAGCAGCGGCGCCCGTCGCGCCTCGGGCGGCGTCGCCGACATCCGCACCAGCGTCCGCGGCATCCTGATCGTCCCCGCAATCGGATGCGCAATCTCGACGAACGCGTCGCGCGCCGCCAGATGCGGATGTTGCGCCGCCTGGGCCACCGTATGCACCGGGCCGATCGTCAGCCCCAGCCGCTGCCCCTCGGTCACCAGATATGCCATGTCGTGCTTGGCCAGCTCCTCGCGCACCAGCGCGCGCAGCACGTCGTCATTGTCATGACGGCCGGCCAAATCGTCGAAAATCTCGTTGTCGAGTTCCGGTGGATTTCCGAGCAGTTGCTTGAGCGCCCGCCAATGCGCCTCCGCGGCCCATAACGTATAGATATAGCCGTCGCGGCACGGCAGCGGTTCGAGTCCCACCTGCACGTTGGCGCGCAAGCGGCTGAACGGTATTCCGATATACGAATACGCCGCCATCTCGATCTTCGCCGTGTTGGCCGTCGCCTGCCAGCACGGCGCGTCGATCCACTGGCCGCGTCCCGTCACGTCGCGATCGACCAGCGCGACCATCGCCGCCGCCGCCGCGTTCGCCGCGCCCATCATCTCGGCCGCATGGCCGGGCGCGCGCAGCGGATTCTCGCGCTCGCCGTCATCGACCAACGTGGGAGTGTTGTAGCCGGTCAGGCTCATCGCCCACGCGATCAAATCCGTGCCCTTCCACTCGCGATACGGCCCGCTCTGCCCGAACGGCGAGAGCGACGCGACGATCAACTTCGGATTGAGCGCGCTCAGCGCTTCGTAGCCGAGTCCGATTCGCGCCAGATAGCCGACCGGATAGTTCTCGATCAGCACGTCCGCGTCCGCGATCAGCCGGCGGAAAATTTCCGCGCCGCTCGCCGTCGCCGGATCCAGCGTCACGCTCTTTTTCCCGGTATTGAGATAGCCGAAGAAGGCGCTTTTCTCCGGATGCGGCTCGTCGCCGGGGTACGGCGGATGGCGCCGCGCCTCGTCGCCGCCGCCCGGCGGCTCGATCTTGATCACTTCGGCGCCGAGGTCCGCGAACATCTTGCCGCACATCGGCCCCGACACCATCCCGGCGTATTCGACGACCTTCAGATCGTCCAGCGCTGACTTCGCCATCCTCGCGCCTCCTCGCCTTCCGGACCGACGCGCCGCCGCGCGGTCGCCTCAGCCGCCGAAACGCACCGTCGCCGGCATACTATGGGAGAGTATCTCGACCGCTTCCGACACCATCCGTTCCAGGATTTCCCCCGCCGGCCGGATACTCCGGATCATCCCGATCGACTGGCCCGCGAAGCCCGGCGCGATATCCTTGCGTCCGGCCTGCCGCGCGGCCTCCATCACCGGCAGCGCGATCAGCCCCTGAAACGGCATCGGCAGCGGCTTCAGTCCCGACGCCTCGAACTCTTCCGCCCATTTGTTCTTGATCAGGCGGGCGGGCTTCCCGGTCACGCAGCGCGAGACGACGGTGTCTTCCGAACCGGCTTCGAGAATCGCCTCTTTCTGATAATCCTCGATTCCCGATTCCGGCGTCGCCAGAAACGGCGTGCCGATCCATACCCCCACCGCGCCCAGCGCGAGCGCCGCGACCAGGCCGCGCCCGTCCGCGATTCCGCCCGCCGCCAGCACGGGTAACGGACGCACCGCGTCGACCACCTGCGGCACCAGCACCATCGTGCCGACGCGGCTGTTGTGGCCGCCGCCGTCGGTCCCCTGCGCGATGATCACGTCCACGCCC
>JAJXYM010000298.1 GCA_021780585.1 Deltaproteobacteria bacterium | reverse complement strand
CAACGCCGCGGCTGGCCGTCGGGCTTGGCGGGATCCCAGACGATCCGCCCGGTGAAGCCGCTCAGCTCCGCGATCAACTCGACCAGATCGCGGATTTTGATCTCGCCGCCCACGCCCAGGTTTACTGGCGCGGCGCCGTTATAGCGCTCCGTCGCCATCACGATCCCGCGCGCGCAATCCTCGACGTAAAGGAATTCGCGGCTCGCCGCGCCGGTGCCCCAAACCTCGATCTCGTCCGCGCCGCTCTCGACCGCGTCGATACATTTCTTGATCAGCGCCGGAATCACGTGCGATTTCTCCGGATCGAAGGAATCGCGCGGGCCGTAGAGATTCACCGGCAGCAGATAGATCGCGTTGAAGCCGTATTGCTGGCGATAGGCCTGCGCCTGCACCAGCAGCATCTTCTTCGCCAATCCGTAGGGCGCGTTGGTCTCCTCCGGATAGCCGAGCCACAGGTCGTCCTCGGAAAACGGCGCCGGCGTGAACTTCGGATAGGCGCAGACCGTGCCGACGGCGACGAACTTATCCACGCCGTGGCGGCGCGCCTGCTCCATCAGCTCGACGCCCATCATCATGTTTTCGTAGAAGAAGCGTCCCGGATTCTCGCGATTCGCGCCGATTCCGCCCACCACCGCCGCCAGATGGATGATTACGTCGGGCCGCGCGTCGGCCAGCATCCGCCCAATTCCGTCCTGACGCCGCAGATCGTAGCGCGACGAACGCGGCACGAAGAGATTGCGGCAGCCGCGCGCCTCCAAAAGCTCAACCACATGGCTGCCGAGAAATCCCGACCCGCCAGTTATCACGATGCGTTTATGCTCCAGCGATCCCATCGGCTGACCTCCTCCCTGAAACCCTCATTGCGCCCGACCGGCGAAGTCCCCCCCGCGTTCCTCCGCGGCCGATCGAGGTTGCCTATACGTGGCGACGTCCAAGCGGCCCTGCCTACGCTTCCGATTGCGGCGCTTCACCGTAATAGGGCGAATAGTGCCGGTAAAAGTAGTAGGCGTAATCGCTGTTCTTCATATCCACCCGGTTCAGCACCACGCCCAGCATCCGCGCCCGCACGCGCGCCAGATGGACCACCGCGTCGCGCACCACATTGCGCGGCGTTTCGCCCGCCTGCACCACCAGGATCACGCCGTCGACCAGCGTCGCCAGAATCAGCGCGTCGCTCATCGGCACGATCGGACAGGTGTCGATAATCACGTGATCGAATTGCTCGCGCAGCCGCGCGATCGTCTCCTGCATCCGGCGCGAGCCAATCAGCGCGCCCGGATTCGGCGGACGGGATCCGGAGGTGACGATCCACACGCCGCCGTTGTTCTGGCCCTCCACGACATGGCGGGTTACCTGGCCGATTTCGACCTGGCCCGTCAGCGTCTCGGTCAGACCGGCGCCATTCTCGATCCCGAGCACGCGATGGCATTGCGAACGCCGCAAATCGGCGTCCACCACCACCACTCTCCGACCGGCCTGGGCGAAGGCCACGGCGGTATTGAGCACCGTGACCGTCTTGCCCTCGCCCTTGCGCGTGCTGGTGAACAGCATCGCCTGCGGCGGATGGTCGGGTTGGGAGAGGACGATTCCGGTGCAAAGCGTGCGAAACGCCTCGGTCGCCGCGGAAAACGGCGTCTCGCTCAGCGTCGGCATCCGCATCGACGCGACCGCGGCGATCGCCTTGGCCCCGTCGCCGTTGCCCGCCGCCGCGGTTTCCGCTCCGTTGTTCGAGTTGCCCAGCTTGCCGACGCCATTGCCGTTGGCCATCGTGATGAAGTCGGGCACCACGGTCAGATTAGGCAGCCGCAGCGCCGCTTCCACTTCGGCCGGAGTTTCCAGCGTGTTGTCGAGATATTCGAAGGTGAGCGCGAGACCCGAACCGCCAATCAAGCCGATAATGATGCTCAGCATCAGGCTCAGCGCCTTTTTCGGAATCGCCGGTTCGTTGGGCGGAATCGCGGGGTCGATCACGGAGACGTTCGAGGCGCGCAGTTGCGCCTCCATGCCCATCTCCTTCATGCGCTGCAGCACGCCCTGATAAAGCTCGCGATTGGTCTCGACCTCGCGCGCCAGGATGGTGTCCTCGACGCGCGCGTCGTTCTGCTTCATCGCCTGCTCTTTGAGCATATCCATCTCGGCCTGCAGGTTCTGATCCTTGGCCTGCGCGGCGAGATAGGCGGCGTTGGTGCCCTCCGCGATATTGGTCTCCTCGCGCCTCAGCCGCGCGCGCACCTCTTCGGTCTGCGCACGGGCGCGCTGGTATTTCGGATGGGCGGGGGTGAAGGTCGCGGCGATCTGCGCCTCCTGGCTCTCGAGCGTCGCCAGTTGCTCCTTGAGGTTCTGCACCAGCGGACTGTCGACGACTTCGGGCAGCGCGTCGTAATCGTGACGGGCGACCAGTTGCGCTTGCGCCTGCCACGCGATCCGATCGGTCTCGGCCTGCGCGAGCAGCTTGCCCAGCGTCTCGATCCGTTCGAGGAGGGTGGTTTCGCGCACGCCTTCCGCGCCCGGCTTCGCGCGATCGTAGCCGTCGCCGCCGTTCAGATAGAGCAGGCCGTGGTCGCGCCGGTAGTCGTTCAGCTTGTTCTCCGAGTCGCGCAGCCGGTTTTCGATCTCCGCCAGCTTGCTGTGCAGGAATTGCTCGGCCTGCTCGCCCGGATCGGTGCGCAGCTTGAGCCCCTCGTCGATATAGGCCTGCGCATGGGCGTTGGCGATTTTCGCCGACAGGATCGGGTCCGGCGTCAGGAACGATATCGACATCATCTGCGCGTTGAGCGCCGGTATGACCGAGAGCCGCGATTGGTAGCGCTTGATCAGGCCCGGATCGACGCCCAGCGGATTATCCTGCATCGGCGTCTTGATCGGCGGAAAAATCAGGTAATAGAGGCCGCGCGAGCGATCCAGCAGCCAACCCGGAAGGCCGCCCAGATAGGAGGCGAGAAATTTTCCGTTGTTCTGCAGATCGAGTTTGCGGATTACCTGCGCCGCCAGCAAATTGCTGTCCAGCAGATCTTCCTGGGTCTTGTAAAAATCGTGCTGCGTATCCAGCAGGTCGGGAGAAAACAGCTCCTCCTGCATGTCCAGCACCTGCGGCGCGTTGCGTTGGATCAGTACGTTGGTGGTCGCCCGGTACATCGGCCGCAGCAGGAAAAACACCACCAGGGCGGTGACCATGAAGGTCGCCATCGTGAACCCGATGATTAGCCGGCCGCGCCGCTTGAGCAGCAGGAACAGATGGCCGAGCGAGGCCGAATGCCGTTCCGTGCCCAGCCAATGCCCCGCCAGCGCTTCATCTTCGGGACCCAGCAGATAGAGTCCGTCGTTGCGATTATTGCCTGGAAGTTCTTTCACAGTTCCATGGCCGGTTAACGACGCCGGCTCCGATCGTCAATTCGAGTTTGCCCCGCTTGACGCCCCGCATCGCGGAGCGACCCCCTTTTCGCCACCTGTCCGACGCCGCTTACGGGACGTAATAGAAACCGCCCCGAATCAGGTTCGTCAGCCCTTCATAGAAACTGTACGGAACCATCTTCACGTCCGAGGCCGGCACTTCGATCACGTCGCCGTCCTCGACCGCCGGGTCGGCGCCCGCGCCGCTGCTCACCTGCTCCAGATCGACCATCACGATCCGTTCGGCGCCGTCTCCCGCCCGACCCTTGCGCACCAGCTTCACCGCGGTGGTCTTCGCCGGATACATCGCGCCGCCCGCCGCCGCCACCGCGCCCAGAACATTCATTTCATGGGTGATCGGATAGGAACCCGGCTTGTTGACCCATCCGTCGACCAGCACCTGGCCGTCCGCCGCAACGTTGATCACGTCGCCCGGCCGCGCCGGCATCGCCAGAAATTCGCGCCCGATCGGATCGTCGGTATCGACCACGATCGCGTTGCGGATATCGTTGACCGTGAGCGGCGCCACCCCCGGGTCGGCGCCCGCGCCGAAGCTGACGTCGCGCACGCCTCCCGGCGACGCCGGCATCGCCGGCTTGAACTCGATCCGCGGCGAAGCGTCGGTGGTCATACCGCCAGCCAGCGAAATCATGTCCTGAATCGTGTCTTTGGAGCTGGTCAGATCGTACACGCCCGGCTTCGCCACGGCGCCGAATACGCCGACTTCGCGGCTATGGAAGCTCTGCACCAGCAGCGTCATCTGCGGGCTGCGCAGATACTGCCCGAGCCGGGCCTGCAGCGATTGCTTGAGCTGGTCCTGGGTCAGACCGGCCGCTTTCACCGAACCGACCAGCGGCAGACTGATCGTGCCGTCGCCGCCGATTCGGTATTGATTGTTGAACTCGTCGTCGTCCGGACAACTCAGGGTGATCATGTCGCCGGGTCCGAGTGGAAATTCGTCCACGCCACCCTGCTCCCGCCCTTTCCATAACCGCGTAAGCCGCGCCTGATCGTCGCCGCCCGTCGGATCCGCAACGGCGCCTCCCGGCGCCGACGCCGCGACCGCGGGATCATTGCCCGCCGCCGGAGCCGACGGACTCGCGGTCGCGCACGCGGTCATCCCGAGCGCGGCCGCGCCGACGAGCGCGCACCGCCATCCCAGCGCCAGTTTGTAGTAAATTCCTACTTTGGCGTCGGCGCCGCGCTCCGGTCGCCGGCGCGATCGGCCGCCGTTGGCCTGCAAATCCACCCGTGTTCTTTTCGACATTGACGCCGCGTCGGTCATTGAGCCGGCCTCCCGCAGTTATTGCCCGCTTAAAGCCAGCGACACTGCGGTGTAATGTATATGTAACCTGAAATGAGTCAAGTCACACCATTTAAAACATCTATTCGCCATCAAAAGACAGCGTTGCGGTAAATTCGTAAATCTAGATTACAAATGGGGCACTATGATCAAGAATCCCCGCTTCGGACCGTTGCGAGCATCTTCGACAAGCAATTCGGATGCCCACGTCGGACAGATCCGCCATCCGGCACGGCAAAACTCTCTCGACATCGTGAAAAATTAAGTTCTGACACGCTCTTTTATCTTATATTGACCAGCATAAGTCAATTCCTGAACGTTGGCCTGATCGCAAGACCTTGGGAAATTTCCGAAATTTACCAACTTTGCGGCGATTTGCCCCGCCTTGGCCCGCCTACGGTTGAACGCAGGAGACGCGCCGATGCTTCGCCGACAGGCATGGCGACGGCGTCTGCGCGGCGGTCGGCGCGCCCTTGATGCAGATTCCGCCCAGGAAACCGGCGCCGGCCCCGGTCGCGACCGGACCGAGTTCGACCGCACCACTGCTCAGGTCAAGACGATAGACGTTGCCGGTGAACTGGCTGCCTGCCCAGAACGAGGTCCCGTCGGGATCGAGCGCCACCGCGAACCATCCGTACGAACTTCCCGACGGTCCGACTTCGCCCGGCACATTGTAGGTCTGAATCTGATTCCCGTTCGCGTCGAAGCGGATAACCTCGCCCAGGTCCGCCAGCAGCACCGTGCCGTCGGGCAGAATCCGGATTCCGTAGGCGGCTCCGTTGTTTGACAGATTGTCGACGAAATCCGGCAACTGCTGATTCTGGCAGACGTCGAAGCGCCGGATCGAGGTTCCTTCCGAGGTATAAAAAATGGTGCATTGGTCGGCGGCAAGGTCGATCCAGTCGATCCCGCGCCCGCCCGGCTCGATCGCGGGCGCAAAGGTCGCGACCAGCACCGTCAGCGGGCTGTACTTGAGCAGCTTCTGGCCGTCCGGACTGCCAACATAAAAGTTGCCCGCGTGGTCGAAGACGATCGACTCGACATGGCTGTTGGCGCCGATTTTGGCCCCGGGGTTGAGCGTCTGGTCAATCGGATGAGGCGCGCGATTATCGTAAATGGTCAGGCGGGTCGCGCTGAAATCGGTCGTAAAGAGCTTGTTGCCGGCGTTGTTGAACGCGCATCCCGTGGTGAAGTCGGGATCGATCCGCAGATGGTTGGACAGCGCCTGAATGAAACCGCCGCTGTTATCGTAAACCAGGTAGCTCGCCGACGGATTGGCGCTCAGCCGCGCGACGTTGCCCACGCTCACGCCGCCGCCGAGGCTCAATAGCGCGAACGCCTGGACGTTACCCAGCGGCACGCCGCCGACCGTCACCGTCGCCGGGGCGTAGTCAACCTTGAAGTTGGTCCCGAAGGCGATCGCGCCCGCACATACGAGCGCGCCGTCGATCGTGACGCCCGACATTCCGGCGCAGCCGCCGCCCGGAGCGATCAGCGTGCCGCTGATCCGGCTCGACGCGCCCCATCCGCCGATCGCGCCACCGACATTAATGATTACGTTGGCCGGCTGCATACCGGCCAACACGATCGCCGCGCCCGAGCCGATCGACAGATTGCCGGTGATTTCGAGCACCACCGTCGCCGTGGCCGGACCGGCCAGCGTCAGCGTGGCCGAATTGCCCAGCGTCACGGTCGGAACCTCTATAATGTTCGCGCCGGCGACCGCCGTTATCGTCGCGCTCTTGCCCGCCGCCAAATCGATCGCCGCGAGCGTCTGCGTCGGCGGGGCCGCGGCGAGCGCGGCCTCGAAGGCCGCCAAATCACCCGACGCGTTGGTATAGGCCGTCAGGTCGGGGTTGGTTCCCGAGGTATCGACCCCGCCGCAAACCGCGCCGACCTTAAGTTGCGGAGCCGCCCCGCTGGTAACGCATACGCCAAGCGTTTGCGCATAATTGCTCAGCATCAGCGCGCCCGACGCGGCGACCGCGTCGTGTCCGGCGATCGAATTATTCCCGATCGCCACGTCCGATCCCCCGACTATTCCCGGCGTCGCGACCCCGCCAGTGGCGACGAAAACGTCGCCCCCGCTCCAGGTTTCCGCGCGCGCCGGCACCGCCATCGCGTCCACGATAAAAAGCAGACTCAGGACACATAGGGTTGATCGACGAAGGTATTTTGCCATGGCGGCCTCTCGATTGACCGGGCGGACCCGGCCGAAGTAAAGCGCGGGACGACTTCGCGCAAGTTCGGCCTATCGTCGGCTCTGTGTCTCCGTCTTTTAATCTGGCTGCAATAGAATGTCAAGATATTCTTTGATGACTATGAATCATCTTGGTTCAACAACTTCATGCCTGTCTTGTCTACGTGCCGACTCGGTCCGCGGCCCGCGCGCCGAGACCGATAAGCGCCGTATCGTTCAACCGGAGCGCGATGGCCGCAATGCCCGTTTCGCGCCCGCTCATCGGCGATTCACGCGCGCCATGCGGCGTCAAAGGACCTGATAGAAATTTCACGCATTATCGCGAAAGTTTGAAGGATAATCCGCTTAAGCGATTGATAGACAAGAGCACGACAAAATAGTAGAAAAAATGGGCGGGAGGAGCCTATGCAGCGAGATAATCTATTGTCATGGAAGGGCGTCGCGGCGTTTGCCGCGATGCTGTTCATCTATGCGGCGGGTCCAGCGCAAGCGCAGGTTACGCTGGGGCCACTCGGGCAATTTGCGGTGGTTAGCGACGCCGGCGCTTTGTCCCTGGGGAATTCCGCGCTGGTCAAGGGGGCGGGGGCCAACGTCGGAGCGACCTACAACCCGATCACGATTGGCGGCAACAATTCCCATATCGACGGCGACGTCGTGACCTCCAGATTCGAGTTGGCGCCGCCCGGCTCGCAGATCACGTTGGAGAATTACGCCCACGTGCTGGGCGCTTGCGTCACCGACGCTGGCGGCAGCGTGACTCTCAATGTCGGCGCAAACTGCGCGTCAATCGACACCAGCGGATCGAACAGCGACATCAATTTGCTCGCCGGCGCCGTCAATCAGGAAGAGGTGGTTGACGAGACGGTGCTCTGCCAGGCGCCATCACAGACCCTAGCCGCGATCAATCTGGCCGCAAGCAAGTCCATGAAAATTACCGATAGCGTAAGCGGCGGCCTCAACGTGATCGACACGCCGAATATCACCTTGGGCAACTCCTCCGTACTGACGATTTCGGGCGGCGCAAGCGACACGGTGGTCCTCGAAACCGAGGGCAATATCACCTTGGGCTACGGCGCGAAGATCGTGTTGGCCGGTGGTTTGAAGCCGAACAACGTCTGGATCACGGCGACTGCGGAGCCGTACGAAACTACCGGCAATCCCGGTCCCAACGGCGTGCTGCACCTGAATAACTCGAGCGTGGTGTACGGCACCATGCATGGCGGCAATATCTGCACGTTGGGCTCGGGCGTCACGGTTTACGGCGCGATCGTCTGCGATTTCGGCATCACGACCGGGCCGAACCTCCGCGTCTTCTTTCAACCGGCGACGGGTCTTTCCCTGCCCGCGTGCTCGTCGCCTGGATGAAGACGGGATTGATTCATCTGGCCTGACCGGCGCGCGCGTGACGGCCAGGCCAAGCCCCGCGCGTGAGGCCCCGACCAATTGGATTCAGCGGCGGCGCCGCGAAATCGCGACGCCGCCGTTCTTTTTTGCCGGCGCGCAGCCACGGCCGATAACGCCGCTTCGGCCGTTCCTCCCGCTTCGCGCGCGCGGGAGTGGTCCACGGATTGGTACATTCACCTACGCCGTCTATACTCGGTCAACCGACGGCGAAGCCGGGATTCATGCGAAAACGACCGAGATGGATTGCTCCCGCCATGCAAACGGAACCATTGTTGCCGAAACCGCATCGATTTGCCTTGTTCCTCGCGTTTGTTCTGAGCCTGGCGGCGTTTCCGCCGCGCGCGGCGGCGGTCCAGGCGCCGCCCAAATTCGCGCCCGACCGGGTCGAATTTCCCAACGAAGTGGTGGGCGTCACCAGTTCCGCGACCAGCCCGGAAGTGCAGGTGCGCTATGTGAATCCGCGCGCGGGCGCGCCGCTGGCGATCACGTCGGTCGCGATTACCGGGACCGATCCGACGGATTTCGCGGTCGCCAGCAGCGATTGTCAGGGCACGCTGGCCAAGGGCGCGAACTGTTACGTCAGGCTGACGTTCACGCCAACGGCGCTCGGCGCGCGCGAAGGCACGCTGACCATCAAGGATGACCTCGGCAGCCATCGCGTGCCGCTGGCCGGCCGCGGCGTGCCGGGTCTGTTCAAGATCGCGCCGAAAAAGGCGCTATCGTTCGGCCGCCAGCAGGTTGGCGCCACCAGCGGCACGCCCCTTACGGTAACGCTCACCAATCAAAATCCGGTCGCGATCGCTTACACCAGCGCGCAGGCCACCGGCAGCTTCGCGGTGCAAAGCACCGATTGCGCCGCGGCCGTGCCCGCCAATTCGAGCTGCCACATACTGATTACCGTCACGCCGTTCTGTCCGATGGCGGAACAGGGCGCTCTGCTGGTCGCGAACCCGGCTCCGTCGCCGCCGCTGACGCTCAAGCTGACCGTGATCGGAGTCGGCGTTAATCCGGGCGGCTCCGCGCCGCCGCTCGCGCTGATCGCGGGCGGGAGCGGCGGCACTGGCGCGCCGCTGGCGACCGCTGAAATTTTCAACTCCGCCACGTGCAAATTCACCAAGACCGCCGCGATGGCGTCGCCGCGCATCGGCCATACCGCGACCTGGCTGGATCCGAATGTCGTTCCGGCGCTGGGCGGCGACGTGCTGATCACGGGCGGCACGACGGATCGCAACGGCACGATTACCGCCGCCGCGGAAATTTACGATCCCGCCACCGGGAAATTTACCAGCGCCGGCGCGATGAACGATCCGCGCACGAGTCATACCGCAACCCTGCTGACCGAGGGTCCGCTGGCCGGCCAGGTGCTGATCGTCGGCGGACTGACCACCGGCGCCACGCCCGATGCGACGGCCGAGTTGTTCGATCCGGCCTCGGGCACGTTTTCGTACACGACCGGCGCGCTGAACGTGCCGCGCGGCGCGCATACGGCGTTCGCGATGGTCGGATGCGGCGCGAGTTGCGCGCAGGAGGGCGACGTGCTGATCGCCGGCGGCCTTGACGGTTCCGGCAATCCGCTCAATAGCGCGGAAGTGTTCAATCAAAACGCCGAAAGCTTCACGTGCGTCGCAGGGGTCTCCAAAACCACCGGACTCTGCAACCGTTCGATGAGCAGTCCGCGCTGGAAAGACGCGATCGCGCCGGGCGCGGGCGGCCGCGTCTACATGATCGAGGGCGACAACCTGTCGAACACTGTGAATCCCGGCGCCGCCCTGCGCAGCACCGACGTTTACAATCCCGCCAACCAGGTCCTGTCGCAAAGCCTGTCGCTGATCGACGGCCGCCAGTCAGAGACCATTGCGCCCTTCGCCAATGGACTGCTCGGCGGCCTGGCCCTGGTCGCGGGCGGCGTGGGAGTGGCCGGGCAACCCCTGGCGACGGCGGAAATCCTCAACGTCGCGCATAACAATTCAGTGTGCGTCGGCGGGTTGAATCCGGTCACCAACGGATGCAACTCCGCGATGGTCGCGGCGCGCAGCGAAGCCGTCTCCGTGAGCTTCGCGAGCGGACCGCTGACGGGCGCCGCGATCGTCGCGGGCGGTCGCGGCGGCGGGCGCCATGACCCGATCAACAGCGCCGAGCTGTTCAACGACATCACGAGCGGCTTCATCCCGCTTCCGCATATGGTTGCGGCGCGGGCGGGAGCCACGATGACCGTACTGCCCTAAAGCTCATTCGAACACGGCGGCGGCGGACTCGGCCGATGCGCCCCTTTTCGCTACGCGGCCGAACGGGCGATATGCGGCTTTTCGCAACGCCGTGGATTCGCTCGGGCGCGCTGCGGCGGCGGCGGGCCTGGCCGGCCGGCGGAGGGTCGCGAACGCGACTGGCGCTTCGCGATCGACGCCCCGGGTCGCGCGGGCTTGAGGGATTCGGCCGAACTATGCTG
>JAJXYM010000289.1 GCA_021780585.1 Deltaproteobacteria bacterium | reverse complement strand
AGGTTTAAGGTGCGAAGGAGAATAGGGACGTACCTGATGTGGGTGGCCATCCTGGGGATGGTATCGGCCTGCGGGATGACGGACGAGCAGCGGGAATACACGCTGGTGGGAGCGGCGACGGGCGCCGCGGTCGCGGGCGGGATTGGCGCGGGGGTGTTCGCGGCGGACAACAGCGACAACTGGGCGGCGATTCCGGCGGGCGTCGCGGGCGGCGCGATCCTGGGCGGGATCATCGGCTATCTGATGGCGCCGCCGCCTCCGCCACCGCCGCCGCCGCCCCCACCGCCGCCTCCTCCGCCGCCACCGCCGCCGCCGGCGCCGGAGAAGATCATCCTGCGCGGGGTGCATTTTGATTTCGACAAGTACTACATCCGCACGGTGGACAAGCCGGTGCTGGACGAAGCGGCCGAGACGCTCAAGTCGCATCCGGGGGTGAAGGTCTACGTCAACGGCTATTGCGACGCGATCGGCTCGGTGCCGTACAATCTGAAGCTGTCGCAACGGCGTGCGGAAGCGGTGGCGGCCTATTTGGAGGACAAGGGGATTCCGGCCAGCCAGTTGATTCCGCAGGGGTTTGGCAAGACGCATTTCGTGGCGACCAACCGCAACGCCGCGGGCCGCGCGCAGAACCGGCGGGTCGAGCTGATTCCGGTCGACCAATAGACCCCCATGGCCTGGCGGCCGGACCGCGCGTCCGGCCGCATCCACTCAGCCACGGCCGCGATCCCACTTGACGGGATCGCGGCCGTGTAACTTCCGGCGCCGTCCGCCGTCTGATCAAACGTCGGTGGACGCCGCCGCCGATACCGCGAAAACCGATGCTTCACATGTTCCTGCCGCGACTGACGCCATCGAGAGCGGGCGACCGCCGGATTCGATCATTTGCCGCATGGCGCGCCGATTCGCCGGCCCGCAATCGCGCCGCGCGCCTGATGCTCGCCGCGACGTTCGCGCTCGCGCTCCCGCTTTCCGGATGGTGCGCGGGAGCGTCGCCAGGCGCGGCGGTAAGCCCCGGCATGACGGAGGAATCGATGCCGTCGAGCACCGTCGCGCCAGGCTCCGTTCCGGCGGGACCGGCGGCGCCGCCGGCTCCCGCGGTTACGGTTGCGCCCGCGTCCGAGGCGCCTGCACCGCCGCCGTCCGCGACCGAGGCGCCGCCACGTCCAAAACGCCGCCGCGTCGTGCGCCATACGCCGCGCCGGCCGCCCGAATGGGTCTTGCGCTCCAAGGTCGAGCTTGCGATGCATGCCGATCCGCGCTTCGGCAACGTCGTCGTCGAAGTCACCCAGCCCGGGGTGGTGGTATTGCGCGGCACGGTCTTCGACGACAAAACCAGGGACGCCGCGGCGAACACGGCGCGCAACGTCGGCGGCGTCACCCGCGTGATCAACGTGCTCTCGACTCAGACCCTCGGCTGGCTCGAGACGCAGATCCGCGTCAATCAGGCGCTGCAACAGGCGGGGTTGAAGCTGGTCAGCGTCAAGGTGATCGGCAAGACCGCCTATCTGAGCGGGCAGGTCGCGACCGCGCTCGACCGGGATCGCGCCCAGACCGTGGTTATCACCGCGGCTCCCGATTTGACGATCGGCACGAACCTGATCACCGTCGCGCAGTGACGCGACTCCGGCGCGCGCATTTTCGCGCGCCGCTCAAGGCGTCGTCGGAGGCGCGATCGCGCCGGCCGCGTATGCCGCCGCCGCCGCCGCGGTCAGCAGGTCGGCGTGGCTCTGGATATGGACGTAGCGGGCGCCGGCCAGATCACGCGACGCGGTCAGCAGCTCGATGATCGTGCTCAACCCCTGGCGATAGGTTTCGCGGTTGGCCGTGTACGCTTCGCGCGTCGCCGCCAGCAGGGCGTTGGCGTAGTCGTACTTTTCGCGCGCCGACTGAAACTCATAGTAGGCGCGCCAGACCTCGGCGATCGCGTCGATTTGCCGCGAGCGCAGCGCGTCGCGCGCGGCGGCCTGTTCCGACTCCGCCCGCCGATCGTCGTTGCGCCGGCGAAAGCCGGTAAACAGGTCCCAGCGCAACGCGACGATCGCGGAATACTGCGGCTCGTTGACGTTGACCGTCGGCGGGCCGGCGATCTGAAAGCCCCATACGTCCTGTCCGTACGCGGATTCGAGATCGATCTCGGGACGCCATTGCGCGGCCGCCTCGCGCCGGATCGCCTCGCGCTGGCGCATCTCGGCGACGCGCGCCGCCAGGTCCGGACGCATCCGCTTCGCTTCGCCGATCAGCGCCTCCAGCTCCGCGCCGAGCGCGCGCGGCGCCGCCATCCGGTCCAGCGGCTCGACGGCGAACGGTTCGTCCGCCGGAATTCCCAGCGCGACCGCCAGATCGGCGCGCGCCTCCGCGACCATCAGGCGGGCGTTGGCCAAATCGTACTTCGATTGCGCTTCGCGTTCCTTCGCCAGCAGATATTCCGGCTGGGTCGCGAGGCCGAGGTCGCGCCGTTGCTTCACCGCCCGCAGGTCGGCCTCGCTCAGTTCCAGATTGCGCGTCGCCGCCGTGACGGCGGCCCGCGACGCGGCCAGCGCGAAATAGCCGCGCTCGATCGCGAAGACGACCCGTTGCAGTTCGCGGTTGAAGCGGAAATTCGCGGCGGCCAAAGCGTCGCGCGCGGCGTCCGCGTTGGCGCGGC
>JAJXYM010000205.1 GCA_021780585.1 Deltaproteobacteria bacterium | reverse complement strand
GCGGATTTTTCACCTCGCGCAGACCTTTGAGCACCGTCGGCGGATAGAGGCCGATGGTCGCGCCGTATTTCTCGACCAGCTTGAGCATCACGTCAGGATCAAAGCGCGCCTTGCTGCGATAGGCGAGCACCGGGATGCCATAAGGCCAAATCGCCAGCAGGCCGTCGAGCAGGCCCCCCGCCCACGCCCAGTCGGCCGGACTGTAATAAAGATCGCCCTGACGCAAAAAGTTGTACGAATAGTCGATTCCATTGTGGCCCAGCACGTAGCGCGCCGCGTGCAGGACGCCCTTGGGATCGCCGGTCGTTCCCGAGGTATACATCAGCAGGATCGGATCCTCGGACGCGCTCGGCTCCATCGTGAAGGCGTCCGACGCCTGCGCGATCAGATCGTCGAAGCCCAGTCCGCCCGCCTTGCCGCCCGCGATAATCACGTGGCGCAGGTCGGGCAGCTCGGCGCGAATCGGTTCGATCTTCTCGAGGCTTTCCGGCTCCAGCAGGATCGCGCGGGCCGAGCTGTTGGTGAGCCGATAACGCAGCGCGTCGGTTCCGAAGAGCTTCGAAATCGGCAGCGCGATCGCGCCGACGCGATAGAGCGCGATATGGGCGATCGCGGTCTCCGGCCGCTGCGGCAGATGGATCGCGACGACGTCGCCGCGCTTGACCCCGAGTCCCTTGAGCGCATTGGCGAAGCGCCGGCTGAGCGAGGCGATCTGACCGAAGGTGTAAGTCTCCGCGCGTCCCTCGTCGTCCTCGTAAAACAGCGCGGGCTGGTCGCGCAGGTCGGTATGGCGGTCGATACAATCGATCGCGACGTTGTAATCCGCCGGAATCCGCCACAGATGGCGCGCGCGGGCGTCCGCGATCGATTTCGCATCCTTCACCGTCTCTTCCCGCAGTCCAATCAGAGCCATAACGCCTCCGCCTCTCGCGCGCGCCGCCGCCGATACGAGGCGCGCCGTTCATTCGAAAATATCGGCCGGACCTTTTATCGGCCGCCGGCCGCTGCTTAATTTCTCGCCCATGGGATAGGATTCGGCAAGGGGTTGTGGCGCTCCGGGAGCTTTACCATGGCGAAAATTCTGGTCCTGCAGCATCATCCGGCGGAAAATCTCGGCGCGATCGCCGACGCGCTCGAAGCGGCTGCGCTCGCCTGGCAATACGTGCGGATTTACGACGGCGCGCCGATTCCGAAAGATTTGCGTGGCGCCGGCGGACTGATCGTGATGGGCGGAGCGGAGAGCGTATATCAGCTCGACCGCTATCCCTACCTGCGCGACGAAATCGCGCTGATCGAGGCCGCTCTCAAGGCCGATAAGCCGGTCCTCGGCGTATGCCTCGGCAGTCAATTGCTGGCCGCGGCGCTCGGCGCGGAAGTCCGCCGCGGCGCCGAGCGGGAAATCGGATGGTTCCCGGTCCGGCTGAGCGACGCCGCGTCTGAGGACCGTCTGCTGCGTGGATTGCCGCGCGAATTCGTCGCCGCCCACTGGCATAGCGACGTGTTCGATTTGCCGCGCGGAGCCGTCGCGCTGGCGGCGTCGGATCGCACGGCGGTCCAGGCCTATCGTTATGGCGAGAAAGCGTACGGATTGCTGTTTCACGCCGAGATGACCCAAGAGATTCTCGGCGCGCTGGTGGCCGAGTTCGGCGACGGCCTGAAACGCGTCGGCATCGACGGCGGCGCGATCCTGACCGACGCCGCGCGCCATCTGCCGGCGCTGGACCGGATCGGCGCGACGATTTTCGGCCGCTGGGCCGGACCGATCCAGGGCACTTAGCGGCGAATTCCGTCGTTCCAGGCGCGGCGGCACAGGCTAAGCAATTGCGTAATTCAGCCAATCAGATCGGGATGAGGTGCGGGCAATGACGGCGGCGGAACAAAAGGCGCGCGCGATCCGGTTTCTCGAAAACTTCAACGACGCCAATCCGGCGGTCTTCGCCGAACTGATCACGGAAAATTTCCGTTTCGAAATTGTCGCCGGACTGCCCGAGTTTCCGCCCGTCGTTGGCCGCGAGAACTTCGCTGCGAGCGAGAGCGCGACGCTGCGGCGACTGTTTCCGGACGGCCTCAAGCTGGTCCTCGAGCACGTGCTGTGCGACGGTCCGCTGGTGGTCGCGACCGCGTCCGCCGACACGGTCGCGATGAACGGGCGGCGTTATCGCCAGCATTACTGTTTCTTTCTGCGTTTCGCGGGCGATCTGATCGCCGAGGGGCGCGAATACAACGACACCAATCTGGTCCGGGAAGTTTTTCTCGTCTGATCCCGCCGTGCGCCGCGCCGCTGGAATTCAGGGCGTGATTTTGCGACAAGTCGATGAACTGTCGCGCCGGCTGCGAACGGCGGGCTGGGGGATATCGAGCGATGAAAATCGGACTACTGATGGTGTTCCATGAGGCGACCGCGCGGCCCGGCGAGTTCGCGCGGGCGGCCGAGGAGCTGGGTTTCGAATCGCTCTGGGTTCCCGAGCATCCGATTATGCCGGTGAATCCCAAGACGCCGTTTCCGCAGGGCGGACCGATTCCCGACGTGTACAGCCATATGAGCGACCAGTTCGTCTGCCTGGCGATGGCGGCGGCGACGACGAAATCGCTCAAGCTCGCGACCGGAATCACGCTCGTGCCGGAGCATAATCCGATCGTCGCGGCCAAGCGGATCGCGACGCTCGACCATTTTTCGGGCGGGCGGGTGATCTACGGAATCGGCGCTGGCTGGCTGCGCGAGGAATCTGAAATTCTGGGCGTCGATTTTGCCCGGCGCTGGACGCAGACCGCCGAGTATATCGCCGCGATGCGCGAGCTGTGGAGCAAGCCCGAGGCGTCCTTCGACGGCAAATACGTGAAATTCCCGGCCGTCCGCTCCTATCCCAAACCGGCCCGGCCCAACGGTCCTCCCGTGCTGCTTGGCAGCCGCGATCGCAACGCGCTCAGGCGGGTCGCGCAATGGGGCGACGGATGGTTCCCGAATCGCGTCACGCCCGACGAGATGAAACGCGACCTCGCGACGCTGCGTGAGGAGTGTCGCGCGGCCAGACGCGATTTCGCCACGCTGGATATCACGACAATGGGTGGAATCGCGGGGGATCGCGCGGCGGTGCAGGCGGAGCTTGCGCGATTCGCCGCGACCGGCGTGGGGCGTTTCGTCGTCGCGCTCGGCACGCTCGGCCCGAATGACTATCGGGCGCGGATGGAGAAATACGCGTCGCTGTATATCAGTTAGTCTCGATCGGGCAGAATCGAACGTCCACCAACAAACAACTCCATAATGGGGCATCGCCATGAAAATTGGACTATTGGCTTTCGTCGGACCGACCAGCGCGAATCCGGCCGCGATTGCGCGCAAATGCGAAGCGCTCGGCTTCGAATCCTTTTACCTGCCCGAGCATCCAATTCTGCCGGTCAATCATAAGACGCCATATCCGCTTTCGCCCGACGGCAAAATTCCCGAAACCTACGCGAATATGCCGGATCCGTTCGTCGGACTGGCGCTCGCCGCCGGCGCCACCAGCCGAATCGGACTGGGCACCGGAATCTGCCTCGTGCCGGAACGCGATCCGATCGTGCTGGCGAAGGAAGTCGCCACGCTCGACTTGTATTCGGGCGGCCGGTTCATCTTCGGAATCGGCGCGGGCTGGCTCAAGGACGAGAGCGAGATCATGGGCGTCGATTTCAAGAAGCGCTGGGCGATCACGCGCGAATATATCCGCGCGATGAAGGCGCTGTGGACCACCGAGCCGGCGTCGTTCGAGGGCGAATTCGTGCGGTTTCCCGCCGTTCGGGCGAACCCGAAGCCCGCCCGCAAACCGCATCCCCCCGTGCATATCGGAGCTGGCGGCGTCGGTCCGAGCATGGACCGCGCGTTGCGGGACACGGTCGCGATCGGCGACGGCTGGGCCCCGCTCGGCGTCGCGCCGGAGGCGCTCGCGACCGAGCTGGCCAAGCTCAAAAAGCTCTGCGCCGAGGCCGGGCGCGATTTCGGCAAACTCGAAATCACGGTCTACGCGCCGCCGCTGCGGGGGAATCCGCAAAAAACGATTGCGGATTATCGCGAGGTCGGCGCGCATCGTTTGATCATGATCTCGGAAAAGCTCGCGCCGGCCGAATACGAGCGCGAAGTCGAGGCGATCGCGAAGAGCTGGATAAGCTGACGCGCGCGGAGCATGACGGCAATGAAGATCGGAATTCTGGCGTGGACGACGGCCGCCACCGCCGACGTCGTGACGGTGGCGCGCGCCTGCGAAGCGGCTGGCTTCGAGTCGTTTTTCATGGCCGAGCATCCTGTAATGCCGGTCGAGATCAAGACGCGGCTGCCGCGCGGCGACGGCAAGATTCCGGCCGTTTACGCGCATATCATGGATCCGTTCGTGAGCCTCGGCGCGGTCGCGGCGGCGACGAATCGGATGCGGATCGGCACCGGAATCTGCCTCGTGCCGGAGCGCGATCCGAAGGTGCTGGCGAAGGAGGTCGCGACGCTGGACCTGATTTCGCGCGGGCGCTTCATCTTCGGCGTCGGTGCGGGCTGGCTGATCGAGGAAAGCCGCGTGATGGGCGTGAAGTTCCGTTATCGCTGGGAAATTACGCTCGAATGTCTGCGCGCGATGAAAGAGCTGTGGACGAAGGAAGAAGCCTCGTTCGCGGGCGAGTTCGTGCGCTTTCCCGCGATCCGCTCGAATCCCAAACCAGTGCAGCGGCCGCATCCGCCGATCCATATTGGCGCGGGCGGCGAACGCGCGCTGCGCAACACGGCCGCGGTCGGCGACGGCTGGGCGCCGATCGCCCTCACGCCCGATCAGTTGCGCGGCGAGCTCGATAAATTGCGCCGGATGTGCGATGAGGCGGGACGTGATTTTTCGCGGATGGAGATCACGGTCTACAATCCCGCCGGCGCCGAGCCGCGCCGCGCGATCGAGCAGTATCGCGCCGCCGGCGCGCATCGGCTGGTCCTGATGAACGCGACGCTGGCGCCGGACCGCTACCAGCGCGAGATAGAGGATTTCGCGCGCGACTGGATAGAGTAGGGCGGGACGCGAACCCGGTTGCGTCACGCAACCAACGCGGAAAAGGAGCGCGCGGCGACGGAGCCTCATCCCGATGGACGAATCGGTCAGGGAAGTTAACGCGCGGAAATGGCGCGCCGGCGCGACGCGCGTCGCGGACGATCGGCTGGTGGTCGAGGAACCGCTCGAAATCCGGCTGGGCGGGCGGCGTTTTACGCTCACGATGCGCACGCCGGGGCATGACGCGGAGCTGGCGGCGGGGTTCCTGCTGGCCGAAGGCTTTATCAGCGCGCGCGAGGAAATCGGCGAAATCCGCCGCCTGCGCGACCGCAAGGGCGCGCCCGATCCGAACGCGATCGACGCGATTCTGAACGTGCCGGCGGCGGGACTGCGCGAGCGTCTGAAGCGTAATTTCACGGTTTCGTCGAGCTGCGGCGTCTGCGGCAAAACCAGTATCGAGGCGCTGGAGCGGCGGATCGCGCCGATCGCCGCGACCGTTACGATCGCCGCGCGCGACCTGCTCGCGATGGCGGCGCGGATGCGCGCGGCGCAGGCGGTCTTCGCCGCGACGGGCGGATTGCACGCGGCGGCGCTCTTCGCGCTCGCGGAGCGCGGCGAGCCGCGGCTGCTCGCGTTGCGCGAGGACGTCGGCCGGCATAACGCGGTCGACAAGGCGATAGGATGGGCGCTCGGCGCGGGGCTGACGCCGCTGGCGCGACATGCGTTGATGGTCAGCGGACGGCTCAGCTTCGAGATCGTGCAGAAAGCGGCGGCGGCGGGAATTCCGATTTTGTGCGCGGTCTCGGCTCCGTCGTCGCTCGCGATGGAGCTGGCGAACGAAATCGGGATGACGCTGGTCGGTTTCGTCCGTGACGACGGCTTCAACGTCTACGCCCGCCCCGAACGGATCACGGACTGAAAGTTGCTGGCGGATGGAATCCGAGCGCCGTAAGCTATAGGCGTAAATGGGGCGAAGATCGGCGCATTATCCGGTCAAGCCCCAAACGGAGAGCCTGGCGATGAAGAAAAAACCCACCACCGCGAAGACCTCGGGGCCGGACGGCGCCGCCGGGCCGCGCACACTGGCGGTCGATATCGGCGGCACCGGGATCAAGGCGCTCACGCTCGATCCCGCCGGCAAGCCGATCAGCGAGCGCAAAAAAATCCCGACGCCCCGCAACGCGACGCCCAAGGCGGTGATCGAGGTGATTCGCGAACTCGCGGCGGCGCAGCCGGGCTTCGAGCGGGTCTCGGTCGGATTTCCCGGCGTGGTCAAGGACGGCGTGATCTACACCGCCGCGAATCTGGGCAAGGGCTGGCGCGGCTTCGATTTGGCCAAGACGCTTGCGCGACGGCTGAAGCGCCCCGTGCGGGTCGCCAACGACGCCGATATCCAGGGACTCGGCAGCGTCAGCGGACACGGGCTCGAGATCGTGATCACCTTGGGCACCGGATTTGGTTCGGTGCTGTTCACCAACGGCGCGCGCGTGCATCTGGAGCTCGCGCATCATCCATTTCATAAGGGCAAGACTTACGAGGACGAGTTGGGGATGCGCGCGCTCAAAAAGAAAGGGCGCAAGAAGTGGAACAGGCTGCTGGCCGAGGCGATTGACGATTTGGGCCGCACCTTCAATTTCGACGCGCTCTATATTGGCGGCGGCAACGCCCGGCTGATCGATCTGAAGCTGCCGGCGGGCGTAAGCGTGATTGACAACGTCGACGGCCTGCTGGGCGGAATCGCGCTTTGGCGCGATGCCCCCGTCGGTCGTGGCCCAACGCGCGTCGCGAAGCCCGCGCGCCGGCCCGCCTCTCCGCCGCCTCAAGCCGCAACCGCGCCGGCGGCCGACGCCAGTGAATGAACGCAACGATCGCGCCGCCGTGACCGCCCTCGGGAACGCGGCGGCGATCGGTTAGGCCGCGCGTCGTGGCTGTCCGCTATCATCAGTTCAACGCGATCGCCTTCGAGGAGAACCTGAACCTCAAGCAGCTCGCGACGGCTTTTCCGCAGGGGCGGCTCTCCGCCCGCGAACTGCGCATCACGATCGATCCGGCCGGCGGGATGTACATCTTTCCGTTCGGCGCGGTCGTCGCCCACGATCTCGCGCCCGAGCGGCGCGAGGCCGAGCTTGCCCGCCTGCGCACTTCGATTCCCAAACTGACGGCCAAGGTCGTGCGTGAGGACTACACCGTGGCCGAGGACCCGTCGTATCGCACCGGAATCGTCGACGGCGCCCTGCGCGTTGACAGCTTTACGCCCGCCCGCGCCAGAATCGTCGCCCTGACCGTCGCGCAAAGCGCCGCGATGGAATATTACGAGCAACTCGTCGAGAGCCTGTTCGAGCGCACCGCGAAACTCGTCGAGGTGATGGAACTGCGCGGCACCGTGCCTTTGCGCACCCGCCCGCTGCACCGCTTTATCGGCGAGGCGATCGTCACGCGCACCGAGGTTATCTCCGTGCTCCATTTGCTCGATAAGCCCGACGAAGCGTGGGAAGACCCGGCGATGGATCGGATCTATGACGACCTGCGCGCGGAATTCGATCTCAGCGACCGTTACTCCGCGCTTGAACTGAAGCTGCGCGCAATTCAGGAGTCGCTCGAATTGCTCGTCGATATCGCGCGCGATCGCCGCCTCTTCCTGCTCGAAGGCGCCGTCGTTCTGCTGATCCTGCTCGAACTGGTCCTGATGCTGCTGCCGTTTCTGCGCTAGGACGCGCCGCGATGCCCGCCGATCAAGCCATCACGCTCACGACTCTCGGCCGGCTCGCCGTCGCCCTCGCCATCGGTCTGATGGTCGGACTCGAACGCGGCTGGGAACAGCGGGAACGCCATACTGTCGAGCGGATCGCGGGCCTGCGCACTTTCGGCGTGATCGGCCTGCTCGGCGGCGTCGCCGCGCATCTGGGCGGACCCGGCGGCGACGCCATCATCGCCGCGATCGGTTTCGCCCTCGCGCTGGTGATGACCGCCGGCTACTGGCGCGAGTCCGCGATCGACCGCGACGTGAGCCTGATCACCGCCGTCAGCGCGCTGCTCACCTACGCGCTTGGCGCCCTCGCCGGTCGCGGAGAATTGCTTGCCGCCTCGTCCTCGGGCGTCGTGCTCGCGATGGTCCTCGGCTTCCGGCCCGAACTGCACGAAATGGTCCGCCGCATTGAGCGCACCGAATTGCTCGCGACCTTCCGCCTCCTGCTGATCTCGGTCGTGATGCTGCCGGTGCTGCCGAACCGCGATCTCGGCCCGTGGCACGCGATCAACCTCTACAGCTTGTGGTGGATGGTCGTGCTGGTCGCCGGCATCTCCTACGTTGGCTATTTCGCCACGCGGCTGGCCGGTCCCGAACGCGGCCTGCTCGCGACCGGCGTCTTCGGCGGAATCGCGTCGTCCACCGCCGTCGCGCTCGCGATGGCCCATCGGGCGGTCGTCGAAACCGGCATCCCGCAAGTCCTCGCGGCGGGTGCGACTATCGCCAGCGCCGTGATGGGTCCGCGGATGATCATGATCGTCGCCGCCGTCAGTCCCAACCTCGCCCTCGATATCGCATGGCCGCTCGGCGCGGCGACGCTGGCGGCGCTTGCCGCCACGGCCTGGTTTGCATGGCGCGCCGGCGTCGAGCGCGGCCGCGTCGTGAGCCAATCCGTGACGCCGCAAAACCCGCTCGACCTGGGTATGGCGATTCGCTTCGGCTTTGTGCTCGCCGCGATTCTGATCGCCGCGCGGGTCGCCAGCCTTTACGCCGGCCGGTCCGGACTGTTCGCTGTCGCCGGGCTTTCGGGACTGATCGACGTCGACGCGATCAGCCTCTCGGTCGCGAGCATATTCGTTCGCGGCGGCGCCAGCCGGATGACCGCGATTGGCGCCATCCTGATCGCGGCCGCCTCCAACACCCTCCTCAAGCCCACGCTCGCGATCGCGATTGGCGGTCGCGCCTTCGGCGTGCGCTTCCTGTTCGCGTCGCTTGCGATGATGGCGGCGGGCGCCCTCGGCTTGCTCGCCGTTTGGGGCGGCCTGTGACGCGCGGCGCTTCCAGATGACATACCCCACTGCGCCGGTTACTCTTTAACCATGCGGTTGGCCGCGATCGACGTCGGCTCCAATTCGGTGCATATGCTGATCGCCGACGTGAGCGGCGACGGCCATATCGAGGTCGTTGACCGGGTCAAGGAGATGGTCCGGCTGGGCCGCAAATCCTTCACCACCGGTCTGCTGACCGAGGAATCGATGGACCTGACGGTGCGCGCGCTGGCCAATTTCCGCCGCCTGATGCGCGTGCGCGGAGTCCAGCGGATGCGCGCGGTGGCGACCAGCGCGGTGCGCGAGGCGCGCAATCGCGCCGCCTTCGTCCGGCGCATCCGGCGCGAAGCCGAAATCCCGATCGAAGTCATCTCGGGCCATCAGGAGGCCGAGCTGATCTTTCGCGCGGCGCAACACGCGATGGGTCTCGAAGGCGGACCCCATTTGCTGGTCGACGTCGGCGGCGGCAGCGTCGAGCTGGTGCTGGTCAAGGATGCGCGGCGGCTCTGGATGCACTCGGTGAAGCTCGGCGCGGCCCGGCTCAGCGAACGTTTCCTGCACGACGATCCGCCGACCGCCGCGCAGCGCCGGCGCCTCGAAAAGCATCTCGACGCCGAAATCGGCGAGCTGATGCGATCGGCGCGCCGCGCCGGCGCGATCAAGGCGATTGGCACCTCGGGCACGATCAACACGATCGTCGCGATGGCGCGCGCGGCGCGCGGCGAAGAGCTGGGCCGCCTGCATGGCGCCCGCGCCACGGCCGCCGAGGTTTCGCGCCTGGCGCGCGAGCTGGTCGAGGCGAACGCCGCCATGCGCGCGGATCTGCCCGGCATGGACGCCAAACGCTCCGACCTGATGCCGGCGGCGGCGATGCTCGCCGATTACGTGATGCGCAAATCCGGAGTCGGCGAATTGGTCGCGTGCACCTGGGCGCTGCGCGAGGGCGTACTGCTCGGACTGGCGCGCAACGACGCCGCCGGGGTCGCGACCAATGACGCCCGCCGCCGTTCGGTGGCCAAGCTCGCGCGCCGTTTTTGCGGCGCCAATCGCCACGGCCGCCAGGTCGCCCGCCTCGCGCTCAAGCTGTTTGACGAAACCGCCGCGCTGCTGCGGCTTCCCGCGTCCGCGCGCGAACTGCTGGAATACAGCGCTCTGCTGCACGACGTCGGCCACGCGATCGATCACGATCGGCACAATCGCCATTCCTACTATTTGATCAAGAACGCGGAGTTGCTCGGGTTCGATCCCGACGAAATCGAGGTGATTGCGCTCGCCGCGCGCGGCCATCGCAAGCAGGCGCCCAATCTCGATTCGCCGGAACTGCGCGCGCTTGAAGCGGGTAATCGCCGCGTCGTGCGCGGATTGGCGGCGATACTGCGGGTCGCCGACGCGCTCGATCGCAGCCACTTCGGCGTCGTGCGCCGCCTCGACGTGCGTTACGCTCCCGGCCGCGTGGTGCTCGAAGTCCTTTCGCTCGACGGCCATCAGGCGGACCTCGAATTATGGACCGGCGAACGCCGCGCCGATCTGCTCTCGAAGCTCCTCGATCGCCGCGTCGTCCTGCGCCAATGATTGCCATCGCGCGCTCGCGCGGCGCCGCGCCGCTTCGCTATGCAGCACGGGGCGGTTGCTCTACGATCCCGCGCGTGAGCTCCGCGGCCACAGATTCCGGCGGCGGATCGGAGCCCGCGCCCGCATCGGCTCCCGCCGGCCCGCCGGCGGAGGCGCCGTGCGCCGACGCACCATCCGCGTCGCCTGTCGCGCCCGGCCGGGCGACGCTCGACCCGCGTGCGCCGATCGCGCTC
>JAJXYM010000034.1 GCA_021780585.1 Deltaproteobacteria bacterium | reverse complement strand
GAAGACCAGGCCTTCGGTCGGAAGATTGGTTGAGGCGGCGATTTCCGCCTTGGCGAAGGCGGCGGCGAACGACACGTCGATACCCATCACCTCGCCGGTCGATTTCATTTCGGGGCCGAGAATCGTATCGACTCCGGGAAAGCGCACGAACGGAAAGACCGATTCCTTGACCGCGACGTGGCGCGGAACGCGCTCGGTCGTGAAGCCGAGTTCGGCGAGCTTGCTTCCGGCCATCACGCGCGCGGCGAGCTTGGCGAGCGGCACGCCGATCGCCTTGCTGACGAACGGGATCGTCCGCGAGGCGCGCGGATTGACTTCGAGAATGTATATTTCGCCGTTGAAGATTGCGTACTGGACGTTGATCAGGCCGATCACGCCGAGTTCCCGCGCGAGCGTCCGGGTCTGATCGATCAGACGCGCCTGCAGCGCGGCGTCGAGCGAGCGCGGCGGCAGCACGCAGGCGCTGTCGCCGGAATGGATCCCGGCGTGCTCGACATGCTCCATCACGCCGCCGATCACGACGCGTTCGCCGTCGGCGATCGCGTCGACGTCGACCTCGATGGCGCCGGCGAGATAGCGGTCGACCAGCAGCGGACGCCGCTCCGAGGCCTGCAGCGCCTGTTCGAGATAGCGGCGCAGGCCGGTTTCGTCGGCGATAATTTCCATCGCGCGCCCGCCAAGGACATACGACGGCCGGATCAGGACCGGATAGCCGATTTCCGTCGCGCCAGCGATCGCTTCGGCGGCGCTGCGCGCGAGGATTCCCCTGGGCTGGCGCAGGCCGAGCCGTTCGACGAGCTGGTTGAAGCGTTCGCGATCCTCGGCGCGATCGATCGCGTCGGGCGGCGTGCCGAGGATCGGGACGCCGGCGCGTTCGAGCGCGGTCGCGAGCTTGAGCGGCGTCTGGCCGCCGAACTGGACGATCACGCCGAACGGTTTTTCGCGTTCGACAATCGCGAGCACGTCCTCGAAGGTCAGCGGCTCGAAGTAGAGGCGGTCGGAGATATCGTAATCGGTCGAAACGGTCTCGGGATTGCAGTTCACCATGATCGTTTCGAAGCCGGCCTCCTTGAGCGCGAGGCTGGCGTGGACGCAGCAGTAATCGAACTCGATGCCCTGACCGATCCGGTTGGGGCCGCCGCCGAGAATCATGATTTTGCGGCGCGCTTCGGGCGGCGCTTCGTCCTCGCCCTCGTAGGTGGAATAGAGGTAGGGCGTGAAGGCTTCGAATTCGGCGCCGCAGGTGTCGACCGATTTGTAGACCGGAGCGACGCCGAAGCCGCGGCGGCGGCGCGCGATCTCCTCTTCGGCGACGCCGCGCAGATCGGCGATCCGGCGATCGGAAAAGCCCATCGCTTTCGCCTCGCGCAAGGCGGCCGGCGCGAGCGGTTCGGCGGCGAGGCGGGCTTCGGCGGCGACGATTTCGGCGATCGCGTCGATAAACCACGGATCGATCTTCGTCAGGCGATGGATTTCGGCGGGCGCGGCGCCGAGCCGCAGCGCGTCGGCGACGTAGTACAGGCGATGGCTGTTGGGCGTGACCAGCCGCGCGTGAATCGCCGCGAAAGCCTGCTCGCGCGTCATCCCGAGCACGCGGCTTTCGAGGCCGAAGGAGCCGAGTTCGAGCGAGCGCAGGGCCTTCTGCAGCGACTCCTTGAAGGTGCGGCCGATCGCCATCACCTCGCCGACCGATTTCATCTGCGGGCCGAGTTCGTCGGCGGCGCCGCGGAATTTCTCGAAGGTGAAGCGCGGAATTTTGGTGACCACGTAATCGATCGTCGGCTCGAAGCAGGCCGGCGTCTTTTGCGTGATGTCGTTGGGAATTTCGTCGAGCCGGTAGCCGACGGCGAGGCGCGCGGCGATCTTCGCGATCGGAAAGCCGGTGGCCTTGGAGGCGAGCGCGGAGCTGCGCGAGACGCGCGGGTTCATCTCGATCACGACCATCCGGCCGGTCGCGGGATCGACCGCGAACTGGATATTCGAACCGCCGGTGTCGACGCCGATTTCGCGGATGATGCGCAGCGAGGCGTCGCGCATCAGTTGATATTCCTTGTCGGTGAGCGTCTGCGCGGGAGCGACCGTAATCGAGTCGCCGGTATGCACGCCCATCGGATCGAGATTCTCGATCGAGCAGATGATGACGACGTTGTCGGCCATGTCGCGCATCACTTCCAGCTCGAATTCCTTCCAGCCCTCGACCGATTGCTCGAGCAGAACCTCGTGATTCGGCGACATTTCGAGGCCCCATCGCACGCGCGCGCGAAACTCCCCGGCGTCGCGGGCGATCGATCCGCCGGTGCCGCCGAGGGTGCGCGACGGGCGGATAATCAGCGGCAGGCCAAGGCGTTCGCGCGCCTGTTCAGCCTCGGCTTCGGAATGAACGACTTCGGAGGCGGGCACTTCGAGGCCGATATTGATCATCGCGCGCTTGAAGAGGTCGCGGTCCTCGGCCTTTTTGATCGCGTCGAGCCTGGCGCCGATCAATTCGACGCCGAACTTTTCGAGCACGCCGGATTCGGCCAGTTCGATCGCGAGATTGAGCGCGGTCTGACCGCCGACCGTCGGCAGCAGCGCGTCGGGCCGCTCGAGCTCGATAATTTTCGTGACCGCTTCGACGGTCATCGGCTCGATATAGGTGCGATCGGCCAATTCCGGATCGGTCATGATCGTGGCCGGATTGGAATTGACCAGAATCAGGCGCAGGCCCTCCTCGCGCAACGCCTTGACGGCCTGGGTTCCCGAATAGTCGAATTCACAGGCCTGGCCGATCACGATCGGGCCGGAGCCGATGAGCAAAACGGATTTGAGGTCTTTGCGAAGCGGCACGGTAAAGCGCGTCAGTTAAGCTCGTTTCTTGACATTGCGGCGATGCGGCGGCGGGGCCTCAGACGGCGCCCTCCGCGTGAATGATCCGTTCGAGCGCCTCGGCGCCGTGGCGCGGAAACTCCTCGACCAGCCGGCGGAAGCGGGCGAACAGATAACCCGAATCGTGCGGCCCAGGCGACGCCTCCGGATGATACTGCACGGAGAAAAACGGCGCGCCCACGCCGCGCAGGCCCTCGACCGTGCGATCGTTGAGATTCAGATGCGACAGTTCGGCCTTGCCTTGCAGCGAATCCGCATCGACCGCGAAGCCGTGGTTCTGCGAGGTGATTTCGACCCGCCGCGTGCGCAAATCCATCACCGGATGGTTCGCGCCGTGATGGCCGAACGCAAGCTTGTAGGTGCGTCCGCCGAGCGCGAGGCCAAGTATCTGATGACCCAGACAGATGCCGAAGACGGGTTTATGGCCGAGCAGGCCGCGCACAGCCTCGATCGCGTAGGGCACGGCGGCGGGATCGGCCGGGCCGTTGGAGAGGAAGACGCCGTCGGGATTGAGCGCGAGAATTTCCGCGGCGGTGGTCCGCGCTGGCGCGACCGTGACCCGGAAGCCCGCCGCGATCAGCCGGCGCAGGATATTGCGCTTGATGCCGTAATCGATCGCCACCACGCTCGGCGCGTCAGCCAGTGCGCGCGGCGACGGCCGGCGATAACCGCCGTCAAGGCCCCAATCGCCGATCTCCCAATCGTAGGCGGCGGCGCAGGTGACTTCCTGGACGAGATCGCGGCCGACCAATCCGGGGGCGGCCTGGGCTTTCGCGACCAACTCGTCGGGATTCAGATTGACGCTCGAAATCACCGCCATCTGCGCGCCGGCGGTGCGCAGATGGCGCACGAGGGCGCGCGTGTCGATGCCTTCGATACCGACCACGCCGGCCTGCTCGAGATATTCGCCGAGCGCGCCGCGCGCGCGCCAGTTCGACGGCCGTTCCAGATATTCGCGCACGACGAAGCCTTCGACGAAAATCCGCGCCGACTCCTCGTCCTCGGGATTGACGCCGACGTTACCGATCTCCGGATAGGTCATGCACACGATCTGGCCCTTGTAGGAAGGATCGGTGAGCACTTCCTGATAGCCGGTCATCGCGGTGTTGAAAACGGCCTCGCCCGCGGTTTCCCCGATCGCGCCAAAGGCGCGTCCGCGAAAGATGCGGCCGTCGGCGAGCGCCAGAATCGCTTCCCTGTCGTTGTTCACTGGTCCCTATGCGCGCGACTGACGATCTGGCCGTTGACGATCGTCAGCGCGGCGACGCCCTTGAGCCGCCGTCCGCCAAACGGCGTATTGCGGCTCTTTGATAAAAAATTCTCCGGCGCGACGGTCCACTCCGCGTCCGGATCGATCACGGTGATATCGGCGAACGCGCCCGGCATGAGCGTGCCTTGTCGTTCGAGCCGAAGCAATCGCGCCGGATTCGCCGCCATCAGGGCGGCCAGCCGCGGCGCGTCGATCGTCCGATTATGCACGAGTTCGAGCGCCAGGCCGAGAGCCGTCTCGAGTCCGACGACGCCGTTGGCGGCGCCGGCCAGAGCTTCCGCGTCGGCGGCGGCGAGCGGAGCGGCCTCGCGATCGCCGGGAAACAGCGCCCCGAACCGCGCCATCCGTTTGGAGCCGGGATCGTGCGCCGCGTGATCGGTCGCGATCATGTCGATCGATCCGTCGGCCAGCCCCGCACGAATCGCCGCGACATCGTCGGCCGAGCGCAGCGGCGGCGCCATCTTGGCGTTCGGCCCGTATCGCGCGAAGGCGGCGACGTCGAGCGTGAAGTGATGCGGCGCCGCCTCGCAGGTGACATTGGCCCCGCGCGCCCGCGCCGCGCGCACCAGGGCGAGGCCCTCGGCGGTCGAAATATGGGCGATATGGACCGGCGCGCCGGAGCCGACCGCGATCGCCAGATCGCGCCGAATCCGCGCGGCCTCGGCCGCCGTCGGGATTCCGGCGACGCCGAGCCGCTTCGCGACCGCGCCCGCGTGGCAGCATCCATGGCCGGTCAGCGCGCGATCCTCCTCGTGCAGTGAAATCGCAAAGCCGACGCTCGCGGCGCGTTCGCAGGCTGCGCTCAGGATCGCTTCGTCGTCGATCGGTATCCCGTCGTCGGAGAACAGGCGCGCGCCCGCCGCGGCCATCGCGGCGAAATCGACCAGTTCGCGGCCGGCCAGGCCGCGCGTCACGGCGGAGACGGGAATCAGCCGCGCGCCGCCGGCCGCGCGCGCCCGCTCGATCATGTAGCGCGCGATTTCCGGCGTGTCGTCGACCGGATTCGTATTCGCCATCGCGGCGACGGTCGTGAAGCCGCCGGCCGCCGCCGCGCGCAGACCCGACGCGATCGTCTCCTTCTCGGGAAAGCCGGGGTCGCGCAGATGCACATGCGGGTCGATCAGTCCCGGCAGAATCCACCTCCCGGCGCAGTCGATAAGCTCGGCGTCGTCGGGAGCGGGAAGCGCGCGCGACGGCGCGATCGCCGCGATCTCGCCGTCGCGCGCCAACAGGTCGAAGGCGCCGTCGATTCCGCCGGCCGGATCGATCACGCGCCCGCCGCGCAGCAGCAAAGCCCTCACGACGCCGCCTCCGGCTCGCGCATCGAATCGACCATCGAATAGACCACCACGCGATCGACCGGACGGCGCGCCTCGCCCTCGCCCGCCGGAACCGTCAGCCGCACGCGCACGCGGTCGCCGCGCGCGGTCGGAATCCGCTTGCCGACGTAGTTGGGCCGGATCGGCAGGGCGCGATGGCCGCGATCGATCAGGACGGCAAGTTTGACCGCGGCGGGCCGGCCGTTGCGCCACAAGGCGGTCATGGCGCGCTGCACGGTCCATCCGGAATTGATCACGTCGTCGACCAGCACGATCGTGCGGCCATCGATATCGAAGCCGCCCGCCGGTTCGATCGGATGGATTGCGGCGTCGCCACCGTAAACGTCAAGCGCGGCAAAGGGCGGACGGACGCCGGTGCGCCGCTCGATCAGCTCCCTCATACGGATCGCCAGCATCGCCCCGCGCGAGACCACGCCAACCAGCGCGAGCGCCGTGGGATCGGCCACGTCGGCGATAATCTGCGCCGCGATCTCCACGCACGCCGTCGCGATTTCCGTCGCGTTCATCACCTCGCGCTGCGGGCCGCGCCGGTACGGCTCGTAGCCGCCCTCCTCGGCCTGCTTGACGGTTTCGAACACCGCGAGCGAGCCTTCGTCAATCCATTGGCGGACGTAGCCGTAGAGGCTTTCGTCGAAGCGGTAGTAGCGATGCGATTTGGCGTGGCCGACGAATTCGATCCGCAGTTCCCGTTCGCAATAGTCGCAGCGCAGCGCCAGCAACGCGCGGTTCGCCGATCGCGCCAGCCGGAAGCGCGGCCGCAGATAGGCGCTTTCATGGCGCGTAATACAGGCCGGATTGGCGCATCGCGGCGTCGGTTCGGCCTTGAACCGGATTGGCGGCTCGCCGGCCGTGAGCGGCGCGATCGCGCGCTGGCCGCGTTCGAGCAGCCACGCGATCAGCGCCATCCGCACCGGCACGCCGGCCGCGGCCTGTTCGAAATAGACCGCGCGCGGATCGGAATCGAGCTCGTAGGCGAGCTCGTCGGTGCGCGGCAACGGATGCATCACGACGGCCTGCTGCGCGCGGCTGGTGCGCAGCGCGCGCGCATCGAAATGAACGTAGGCGCCGCCGTCGCGATCCTTTTCGGCCAATCGTTCGCGCTGCAATCGCGTCACATAGAAGGCGTCGAGCGCCGTCGGCGGCCGCGCGCTGGGCAGCTTGTCGAGGGGATTCTCGCCGGTGAAGAGCGCCATCTGATGCGGCCCGCTGGGCGTCAGATAGAGCGCGTCGAGACCGCCCGCCTGAGATTTCAACTCGTCCACCGTGACGGTCGAGATGCGATAGTTGCGCTCGGCGGCGAGCCGTTCGAGGACATAATCCGGCACGTCCATCCCGCCGAACGGAGCCGCCACGATATTCGCGCCGAAACGCGCCAGCGCGTAAATCAGCGAATGCACCGTGCGGCCGAATTTGAGGTCGCCGCACAACGCCACCGTCAGCCCGCGCAGGCGGCCCTTCTTGCGCCTGAGGATATAGAGGTCGCAAAGCGTCTGGGTCGGATGCTCGCGGCTGCCGTCGCCCGCGTTGATAATCGGCACGCCGGCGTATTCCGCCGCGACCCGCGCCGCGCCGTCATACGGATGGCGCACGACGATCAGGTCGGCGTAGGCCGCGACCACCCGCGCGGTGTCGGCGAGCGTCTCGCCCTTGGCGGCGGAACTGGCCTGCATGTCGGCCGAGCTGATCACCGATCCGCCCAACCGATGCATCGCGGATTCGAAGCTGAGCCGGGTGCGCGTCGACGGTTCGTAAAACAGCGTCGCCATGATCAGGCCGGCCGCAAGATCGCATGGCCGGCCTTCGCGCAGCGCGTCGGCGAAGCCGTCGGCCAACGCGAAGATCCGCTCGATCTCCTCGATCGCCAGATCCTCGATCGACACCACGTCGAATTTCGGCATCCGCGCCATCGGCTACGCCTTCGGCCCGCCGATCACGACGGCGTCGAGGCCGTCGATCTCCCTGAGCCGCACATGGACGCGCTGGTCGGCGGGCGCGGCGATATTCCTGCCGACGAAATCGGCGCGCACCGGCAACTCATGCTGGCCCCGATCGATCAGGACCGCGAGCTGAATCGATTCCGGCCGGCCGAGATCCGCGAGCGCGGTCAGCGCCGCGCGGACGGTGCGTCCGGTATAGAGCACGTCGTCGATCAGCACGACCCGCCGCCCATCGATCGGGAACGGGATATTGCGGCCGAGCAGTTGCGGATCGCCGGGCGCGCCGCGGCTGTCGTCGCGATACGACGAAATGTCGAGCGTGCCGACATCCAGTTCCAAGATTCCATCCGCCCGCAAGGCCGCGGCGATTCGCTCCGCCAGGCTCGCGCCGCGCCTCACGATCCCGATCAGCGCGAGCTTACCGCCCGCGCCGTGCCGATACTCCGCGATTTCCCGCGCCACGCGCTTCACGCAACGTTCGATCGCGGCGGCGTCCAGCGCGGGAATCGGTTTGGCTTCGCCGCTCATCGGCGGACGCCTCCCCGGCGGTTCATGCGCGCACCGGCCTGAGCGGCGCGAAATTTGGTCTGGGGCGAAAAAAACGCCGGCCGCGAGATTGCGCCGGCGCTAAAGGTCACTCGGGTCATTGTCGTCACCTTTTCGCTCTCGCGGGAGCGATTTAAAGGCTTTTTCAGAATACGTTCGGCCGCGCGCGGCGTCAATCAAGCGCCGCAAATCGGCCGCCTCGGAACGCTTCGGTTATCGACAGCCACGCGCCGCGCACGCGACCGCCACGGTGTGCGGCGCCGCTCAATCGTGATCGTCGGGCACGAGCTTGAGCCGTCCCGGCCGGCCGCCCGCCGGCGTCGATCGCGATCCGCCCGCGCCGCGCCGACCGCGCTTGGGCAGCGCCGCGCCGAGTTTTTCGGTGACGTCCTTCGTCTTATGCCGTTCGAGGCGGCCCTGGGCGTCGGCGCTGGCGTGCGAATGGGCCGCGCCGGGAACGCCCTTCGGTTCGGCCGGACGCGGCTGGTCGAGTCCGAAGATCCGCCGTTCGAGCCGCTTGATCCGATCGCGCAATTCGCCCGCGCGTTCGTATTCCAACTGTTCCGCCGCCGTCATCATCTCGCGCCGCAGCGCGCTGATTCGATCGGCCAGCTCGTGCGTCGGCAGCTCGTCGTCGTCGGTCTTTTCTTTTGGCTCGCCGATCTCCGGCGTCACCGCCCATTCCGGCGAATACATCTCGACCAGCGACGCGTCGATCGCCTTGATAATCGACGTCGGCGTGATGCCGTGCTCGGTGTTGTACGCGACCTGTTTCGCGCGCCGCCGATCGGTCTCGTCGATCGCCTTGCGCATCGAGGCGGTAATCGCGTCGGCGTACATGATCACCTTGCCATGCAGATTGCGGGCGGCGCGGCCGATCGTCTGGATCAGCGAACGCGCCGATCGCAGATAGCCCTCCTTGTCGGCGTCGAGAATCGCCACCAGCGAGACTTCGGGAAGATCCAGCCCCTCGCGCAGCAGGTTGATTCCGACCAGCACGTCGAAGTCGCCGCGCCTGAGGCTGCGGATAATCTCGACCCGTTCGATCGTCTCGATATCCGAATGGAGATAGCGCACGCGCACGCCGAGGTCGTGATAGTAATCGGTCAGATCCTCGGCCATCTTCTTGGTCAGGCAGGTGACCAGCACGCGCTCCTTCGCGGCGACCCGGGCGCGGATTTCGCCCAGCAGATCGTCCACCTGCGTGCCCGCCTTGCGCACTTCGATTTCCGGATCGATAAGTCCGGTCGGCCGGATCAACTGCTCGACCACGAGTCCGCCCGACTGGCGCAGTTCATAATCGCCGGGCGTCGCCGAAACGTATACCGACTGGCGCGCAAGCGACTCCCATTCCTCGAAATTGAGCGGCCGGTTGTCGAGCGCCGACGGCAGCCGGAAGCCGAACTCGACCAGCGTCTGTTTGCGCGAACGATCGCCGCGATACATCCCCCCCAGTTGCGGAATCGTCACGTGGCTTTCATCGATAAAGCAGAGGTAGTTCTTCGGAAAATATTCGAGCAGCGTCGGCGGCGGCTGGCCGGGCGCGCGGCCGGTCAGATGGCGCGAGTAGTTCTCGATTCCCGGACAGAAGCCCATCTCGGCCAGCAGCTCCAGATCGTACATCGTGCGCTGCTCGAGCCGCTGCGCCTCGAGCAGTTTGTTCTCGCGCCGGAACTCCTCGAGCCGATCCTTGAGTTCGGCGCGAATCCCCGCGACCGCCGTCTCCATCCGATCGGCGGTGGTCACGTAATGCGACGCCGGATAGATCGCGACGCTGGACAGCTTGCGGATCGCCGCGCCGCGCAACGGATCGATTTCGTACAACGCCTCGACCTCGTCGCCGAAAAATTCGATCCGCACGGCGCGGTTTTCCTCGTACGCCGGAAACACCTCGACGATATCGCCGCGCACCCGGAAGGTCCCGCGATGGAAATCGTAGTCGTTGCGCTGATACTGGATATCCACCAGCTTGCGCAGCACGCGGTCGCGATCGATCGCCTGCCCCTGCTCCAGAAACACCAGCATCTCGAAGTACACCTCCGGCTCGCCCAGGCCGTAGATGCATGAAACCGACGCCACGATCAGCACGTCGTTGCGCTCCAGCAGCGCCTTGGTCGCGGAATGGCGCAGCTTGTCGATTTCGTCGTTGATGCTCGCGTCCTTCTCGATATAGGTGTCGGTCGAAGGGACGTAGGCTTCGGGCTGGTAATAGTCGTAATAGGAGACGAAATAGCGGACCGCGTTTTCCGGAAACAGGCTCTTGAATTCGTTGTAAAGCTGCGCCGCGAGGGTTTTGTTCGGCGCGATCACCAGCGTCGGCCGGTTCACCCGCGCGATCACGTTCGCCATCGTGAACGTCTTGCCCGAGCCGGTCACGCCGAGCAGCACCTGATGCGGCACGCCGTCGCGCACATTGGCGGTCAGCGCCTCGATCGCCGCGGGCTGATCGCCCTCGGGCCGATAGGCCGAAACCAGCTTGAACTCGCCTTCGGTGCCGCGCGCCAGAGACAGCATTGCGAGCGTCATCGTATCAGGCGCCGCCGCCCGCCGCGACGAAGCGGCCCGTCAGAAAACCCAGCTCATCGGCTCAAGCCCCAGCAGCGTTCGGCCGGCCATCTCGTAAATTTTGAGCGAAATGACGACATGCTGATTGATCGTCAACACGTCGCGCAGGCAGCGGTCCAGCCTTCCGCCGGTGTACACGGCGGAGCCGCCGCGCGCTTTGTAGGCCAGATGCGTCGCTTCGGTCGCGGCGCCGAACGCGTTCGCCATCGCCAGACTCCATCGCGCGCCTAACTTGCGGTCGGGATTGTCGCCCCTGAGCAGCGTGGCCCATAGTTTGGCAGTCATGTCATAAAGATA
>JAJXYM010000132.1 GCA_021780585.1 Deltaproteobacteria bacterium | reverse complement strand
CACCAATGCCCGGTCCGGCGGATTAAGATACAAGCCCACCATGTCGCGGACTTTTTCGATGAACAGCGGGGCTTTGGAGAGCTTGCAACCCTCGACTCGGTGCGGCTGCCATGCAAAGGCCCGCCACATGCGGCTGATCATGGTCTGACTCAGTCCGCTGCGCCTGGCCATCGCGCGAGTGCTCCAGTGCGTCCCATCAGCAGGGGTGCTCTCCAGGGTCAGCCGCACCACCCGCTCAATCTGCGCGTCGCAGACCCGGCGCAGCGCCCCGGGCCGCGGCTCGTCCAACAACCCGTCCAGCCGCCGCTCCACAAAGCGCCGCCGCCATTTGCCGACGGTTTGGTGGGTTACCCCAAGCTTGCGCGCGACCGCTGCGCCAGCGCCTGCGCGCTCTTGGGCCGCCGCGCCCACCGCTCCAGCGTCTCGCGCTCTTCGACCCGCAGGCTCAAAGGCGCCATCGGTCTCCCCGTCCGCATCGGCCTCCTTCCTCCCTGTACGAAAGGCGCCGGCAGACTACAATTTATTCAACGAATCTCTAACTCAGGACACTAGCGGCGGGAGGCATTGGAGGCGTGCTCGAGCGCGTCGAACAGATGGAGCTGCGCGGGCTTGGCGTGATGCGGAATCTCCACCGGATAATTCCCGGTGAAGCAGGCGTCGCAATAGCCGCCGCGCGGCCCCTCCATGAACGAGTACAATCCTTCCCAACTCAGGTAGCCGAGCGAATCCGCCGTGATGTACTGGCGGATCTCCTCGACCGAATGATGGGCCGCGAGCAGCTCCTCGCGGGTCGGCGTGTCGATGCCGTAAAAGCATGAGTTGGTGGTCGGCGGCGCCGCGATCCGCATATGCACCTCGCGCGCACCCGCCTGCCGGAGCATCGGGATAACCTTGCGCAGGGTGGTGCCGCGCACGAGCGAATCCTCGACCAGCACGATCCGCTTGCCCTTGAGCAATTCCGCGACCGGATTGAATTTGATCTTGACGCCGAAATGGCGGATCGACTGGCGCGGCTCGATAAAGGTGCGGCCGATATAGTGGCTGCGCACCAGCGCCATCTCGAACGGAATCCCCGCCTCCTCGGCGTAGCCGAGCGCCGCGGCGTTGCCCGAATCGGGCACCGGGACGACCAGGTCGGCGGCGGCGGGACATTCGCGCGCAAGCGCCCGCCCCTGCATCTTGCGCACCGAATAGACGTTGCGGCCGTACAGCAGGCTGTCGGGCCGCGCGAAATAGACGTACTCGAAGATGCATCGGCGGGCCGGCGCGGGCGCGAATGGATAGATCGCACGGACGCCGTCGTCGGTGATCACGACCATCTCGCCCGGCTCGATCTCGCGGATATATTCCGCCCGCACCAGATCGAGCGCGCAGGTCTCGGAGGCGACGATGGTCGCGTCGTTGAGACGGCCCAGCACCAGCGGCCGGAAACCGTGCGGATCGCGCGCCGCGATCAGACAGCGTTCGGTCAGCACGACCACCGAATAGGCGCCACGAATCTGCGCCAGCGCGTCGATCACGCGGCCCGGCAGATCCGGCGCCTGCGACGCCGCGATCAGATGAATCACCAGCTCGCTGTCCGAGGACGACTGGAAGATCGAACCGCTCGCCTCGAGCCGCTCGCGCAGTTCGCGGAAATTGACCAGGTTGCCATTATGCGCGAGCGCGATTCCGCCACGCGCGTACTCGACCACCAGCGGCTGGCAATTCTTGAGCGAGGTCGAGCCGGTGGTGGAATAGCGGTTATGGCCGATCGCGGCGGTGCCTTCGAGCCGTCCCAGAACTTCGCTGTTGAAGATGTCGGCGACCAGACCCATCCCGCGATGCGAGATCAGCGCCTTGCCATTGGACGAAACGATCCCCGCGGATTCCTGGCCGCGATGCTGCAGCGCGTAGAGGCCGAGATAGACGAGGTTGGCGGCCTCCGGATGGCCGTGGACACCGAAGACGCCGCACTCCTCGTGGAAGCCGTCGAGTTTGCTTTCGGCGGCGTCGATCAGGACTGACAACTCGGGGCTATCAGTCATGGCGGCCCAGCCTCCCTGGCAATGCGTCTTCGTAAAGCCGCTGAAGCGCGGCGACGTCCTCGTCGATATCGCGACCGATCACGAGGCGCGGCGCGGCGCTCACGCGGCCGATTTCGCGGACTTCGAGCGGCGCGAAAACTTCACGTAACACTTCAACATTTTCCGCCGGCGCGGACAGAATCACGCTCGAGGCTCCTTCGCCGAACAGCGCCGCCACATCGCCGTCGGTCGCGTCCGGATCGATCGCCGCGCCGAACGGCGCGGTCGGATTGCAACAGGCTTCGGCGAGCGCAACGGCCATTCCGCCCTCGCTCACGTCGTGCGCCGATCTTACCAATCGGCGTTGCGCGCATTCAACCAGCCCGTCGATCAGCCGCCGTTCGCGCGCGAGATCGATCGGCGCGAGCTGGCCGCTCGCGACGCCGAACAGATCCGCATACTCGCTGGCGGCAAGCGCCGGCGCCGCCGTGCGCACGATCAGGATCGCGTCGCCGGGAAAGCTAAAGTAATGCTTTACGTTCAGGGAAACATCGGCGAAGGTTCCGACCATCGCGATGGTCGGCGTCGGCGGAATCGCGCGGCCTTCGGTCTCGTTGTAAAAGCTGACGTTGCCGCTGATCACCGGAGTCGCGAACGCGAGCGCGGCGTCGCGCAGGCCGGCGACGCCACGCACGAACTGCCACATGATTTCGGGCCGCTCCGGATTGCCGTAATTGAGGCAATTGGTGATCGCGGCCGGGCGCGCTCCCACGCAGGCGACGTTGCGCGCCGCTTCGCATACCGTGGCGATCGCGCCGAGATAGGGATCGATCGCGCAGGCGCGCGGATTGGAATCGACCTTGAGCGCGAGTCCCCGGCGCGATCCCTTGATGCGCAGCACGGCGGCGTCGCCGCCCGGACCGGCGACCGTATTGCTCAGCACCAACGAATCATATTGCCGAAAAACCCATCGCCGCGACGCGACGTTGGGACTCGCGATCAGCGCGCGCAACGCCGCCGCCGGAGCGGGCCGGATCGCCGGCGCGGCCGGGCGCGGAATCGTCGCGGCGCCGGGCGCGGAGGGCGGCGCCGCCGGACGATCGTAAACCGGAGCGTCGTCGCTGATCGCGGCGACTGGAATATCGGCGACGACATCGCCTTTGAAGCGCGCCCGCCAGCGCCCGTCCCCGGTGATTTTGCCGATCACCACCGCGTGCAGGTCCCAGCGTTCGAAGACCGCCGCCAGCTCCGCCTCGCGCCCCTGCTCGGCGACGATCAGCATCCGCTCCTGCGACTCCGAGAGCAGGATTTCGTAAGGCGTGAGATTCGCTTCGCGCAGCGGCACGCGCTCGAGATCGAGCTCGACTCCGAGTCCGCCGCGCCCCGCCATCTCGCTGGACGACGACGTGAGGCCGGCCGCGCCCATGTCCTGAATCGCGGCGATCGCGCCGGTTTTGATCGCTTCGAGACAGGCTTCGATCAGCAGCTTTTCCGTGAACGGGTCGCCGACCTGAACGGTCGGACGCTTGGCCTCGCTCGCAGCGTCGAACTCGGCCGAGGCGAGCAGGCTGGCGCCGTGGATACCGTCGCGGCCGGTCGCGGAGCCGACATAGAGGACGGGATTGCCGACGCCGTGGGCGCGCGCGCTCTGCAAATCTTCCCGCCGCGCGAGTCCGAGCGCGAAGGCGTTGACGAGGATATTGCCGTTGTAGCCCGGATCGAACATCACCTCGCCGGCGACCGTCGGCACGCCGACGCAATTGCCGTAACCGCCGATTCCGCCCACCACGCCATTGACGAGATAGCGGGTGCGCGGATGGTCGAGGGCCCCGAACTTGAGCGAATCCATGCTCGCGATCGGCCGCGCCCCCATCGTAAAGATGTCGCGCAGGATGCCGCCGACGCCGGTCGCCGCGCCCTGATACGGTTCGACGTACGACGGATGGTTGTGGCTTTCGATTTTGAAGACGGCGACCCAGCCGTCGCCAACGTCGATCGCCCCGGCGTTTTCCCCCGGTCCGCCAACGACGCTGGCGCCCTCGCGCGGCAGCGTCTTCAGATGCTTGCGCGAGGATTTGTAGGAGCAATGCTCCGACCACATCACGGAGAACACGCCCAGTTCGGTAAAGGTGGGAGTGCGGCCCAGCAGCCGCTCGATCGCGGCGAATTCCGCGTCGCTCAGACCGTGGGCGCGCGCCGCCGCGAGATCGACGCGCGGCTCGCCCGGCAACGCGATCGGCGCCGCGCTCATCGCGCGACCCCCGCGATCGATTCGAAAATCTTGCGCCCGGCGATTCCGCCGAGCGTCGCCTCGACCGCATGCTCCGGATGCGGCATCAGGCCGAAGACGTTGAAGCGCTCGTTGGCGACGCCCGCGATCGAACGCATCGAACCGTTCGGATTGGCCGCGTCGGTCGCCTCGCCGTTTTCATCGATGTAGCGCAGCAGGATCTGCCCGCGTTCCTCGAGCTGGCGCAATTCGTCCTCGGGCGCGACATAGCAGCCCTCGCCATGCTTGATCGGCATTCGCAGCACTGCACCCGCGCGCGCCGCGCGGGTGAAAGGCGTCGCGGCGTTCTCGACGCGCAGATTGACGAAATCGCAGATGAAGGCGAGCGATCGATTGCGGGTCAGCGCGCCGGGCAGCAGATGCGCCTCGCAGAGAATCTGAAACCCGTTGCAGATGCCGAGCACGAGGCCGCCGTCGGCGGCGAAGCGCGCGACCGACTTCATGATCGGCGAAAACCGCGCGATCGCGCCGCAGCGCAGATAGTCGCCGTAGCTGAAGCCGCCCGGCAACACGACGCATTCGGCCCCGCCGAGCGTTTCGTCCTTATGCCACAGGGGGAAGGCCTCCTGCCCCAGCACGTCGCGCAGCGCCCAGAGCGCGTCGCCGTCGTCGAGCGAGCCGGGAAACCTGACCACGCCCCACTTCATCCGGCGTCAACCTCGAAGGTGAAATCCTCGATATTCGGATTCGCCAGCAACCGCTCGCAGATTTGCCGAACCGTCGCCTCGGCTTCGGCCCGCGACGGCGCGTCGAGTTCGAGCGTGATAAACCGGCCGACCCGCACGTCGCCGATCGCGCCGAAGCCCAGGCTCTTGAGCGCGCCTGCGACCGCGCGGCCCTGCGGATCGAGAATTCCCTTGCGCGGCGTGACGTAAACCTTCGCCCTCAAGCCGGATTCTCCACCCGCCGCAGCATTTCATGATACGCGCCCTCGACGTCGCCGAGGTCGCGGCGGAAGCGGTCCTTGTCGAGCTTCATCCGCGTCGCCTTGTCCCAGAAGCGGCAGGTGTCGGGACAGATTTCGTCGCCGAGCAGAATTTCGCCGTGATGGCGTCCGAATTCGAGCTTGAAATCGACCAGGATAACGCCGCGCCGGTCCAGAAATTCGCTCAGGATCTGGTTGATGCGCAGCGCCGTCTCGCGAATCGTCCGCAATTCCGCCTCGCTCGCCCAGCCGAACGCGATCGCGTGCTCGGGCAGAATCAGCGGATCGTCGAGCGGATCGGACTTGTAATAGAACTCGACGATCGGAAAGGGCAGCGTCTCGCCCTCTTGGCGCCCCAGCCGCTTGGCCATCGAACCCGCCACGATATTGCGCACGACGGTCTCGGCCGGCACGATTTCGAGCCGTTTGCAGAGCATCTCGCGGTCGTTGATACGGCGCACGAAATGGGTTTTGACGCCGGCCTGTTCGAGCAGCGTGAAGAACAACTCCGACATGCGGTTGTTGATCACGCCCTTCTCTTCGATCGTGCCCTTCTTTTTGGCGTTGAAGGCGGTGGCGTCGTCCTTGAAATAGGCGATCACCAAATCCGGATCGGCGGTCGTATAGAGCTTCTTCGCCTTGCCCTCGTAAAACATTTCGCGCTTTTCGGGAGTTGCGTTCACGCTGTTCACCTTGGAGCGGATTCAATCCGCAAGCAAAATTTTACTTGGCCGCAACGGACGGGAAAACCAGCCGCGCGCGCGGCCCGTCGGAAGATCCACAAACCAGCGCCGCGCCGCGCGCCTGTGCACAGGCCCCGGGCGCGATCCCCGCCGATCATTTCTTCAGCGGGACGGCGGGCGTGAAACGCTCCGCCAGTTCCGCCGCGTAACCGAGATAGCTGTGCGGCGCGAGCGCGAGCAGCGCCGCGCGCGCCGCGTCGGGCAGTTCCAGCGCCGCGACGAACTCGCGAATCGCGTCGCGGCCGGGCGCGCGGCCGCGCGTCAACTCCTTGAGCCGCTCGTACGGCCGCTCCAGCCCATAACGGCGCATCACGGTCTGAATCGCCTCGGCCAGCACTTCCCAGGCCTTTTCGTTTTCCAGATCGGCCGCAAGCCGCGCCCGATTCAGCGTGAGCTTGCCGAGTCCGCGCTCGAGCGACGCGAGCGCGACCGTCACGTGGCCGAACGCCGTCCCGATCCCGCGCATCGCCGTGCTGTCGCTCAAATCGCGTTGCCATCGCGAGACCGGCAGCTTTTCCGCCAGATGCCGCAGCATCGCGTTCGCCAGTCCCAGATTGCCCTCGGCGTTTTCAAAATCGATCGGATTGATCTTGTGCGGCATCACCGACGAACCGACTTCGCCGGCGACCGCTTGCTGGCCGAAATAGCCGAGCGCGACATAGCCCCAGACGTCGCGCGCGAAATCGATCAGCACCGTGCCGATGCGCGCAATCGTGTCGAACAGTTCGGCGAGAAAATCGTGGCTCTCGATCTGCGTCGTCAGCGGATTCCAGACCAGTCCGAGCGACTCCACGAAGCGCCGCGAATGGGCGATCCAGTCGACCTCGGGCGCGGCCGCGCGATGCGCGTTGAAGTTGCCGACGGCGCCGTTGGCCTTGCCGAGATACTCCTGGCGGCGCAGATGGGCCATCTGGCGTTCGAGCCGCCACGCGAAGATCGCCAGCTCCTTGCCGGCCGTGGTCGGCGACGCCTCCTGACCGTGCGTCCGCGCCAGCATCGGCACGCCGGCGTATGCGCGCGCCATCGCGCCGATCCGCGCCGCGATTTTCTCCAGCGCCGGCAGCAGCTCGGCGGTCGCGAACTCCTTGAGCATCAAGGCCCACGCGAGATTGCTGATATCCTCCGAGGTGCAGGCGAAATGGATCATTTCGAGCGGCAAGGCGGAATCGGACGCGGCGATTTTTTCCTTGAGGAAATACTCGAGCGCCTTCACGTCGTGATTGGTCTCGGCCTCGAGTTCCTTTACGCGCGCGGCGTCGCGCAGCGAAAAATCCTCATATAAGGCGCGCAACCGCGCGATCGTCTCGGCCTCGAGCGCGGGCATCGCGGCGACCTCCGGATTCGCCGCCAGCGCCAGATACCATTCGATCTCGACCCGCACGCGATAGCGAATCAGCGCGTACTCGCTGAAGTATTGCGCGAGCGCGCGCGTGCGCGACCGGTAACGGCCGTCGATCGGCGTGACCGCAATCAGGGCCTGTTCCGCCGCGCTCAGGTTGTCGCTACGATTTGCGCTCATCGAATCGGGTTCGCCTCAGCGTCCGGTATGGCCAAAGCCGCCGTCGCCGCGATCGCTCGAATCGAGCGACCCGGCCTCGCTAAATTCAGCGCGCGCGACCGGCGCGATCACCATCTGCGCGATTCGATCGCCCGGCCGGATCGTAAGCGGCGCATTGCCGAGGTTGATCACGATTACGCGAATTTCGCCGCGATAATCGGCGTCGATCGTGCCGGGAGAATTCACCAGCGCGAGGCCCTCGGCCAGCGCCCGGCCGCTGCGCGGACGCACCTGCGCCTCGTATCCGGCGGGCAATTCGATCGCGATTCCGGTCGGGATCGCCGCCCGCTCCAGCGGACCAAGCTCGCGCGCCGCGTCGAGATCGGCGCTCAGGTCGGCGCCGGCGGCATGCTCGCTATGGTAGCGCGGCAGGGGCCATCGATGCGGTCTGGTGCGGATTATTTTGACTTGCGGCGTCATTGCGAACGATCCGGCCACGCCCCGTCCGTCAATCAGACTGACGCCGCCGACCAGCTGATTTTACCAGCATCCCGCCCGCCGATCACCCGGCCGGGCGCGGAGCCTCGAGTTCATAGTGCAGCGACCTCAATCTCTCTGACCTTCCAAATCCAACCGGCATTCCCTGGACCCTGCGCACCCCAATGCGCAGGGTCCAGGGCCTTCCCGCGAATTCCCGGGGGTATGGGGATGGCGAACGAAGCCTAAGCTATGCATGCAGGGGATTGACGACCTATGCTTGCAAGTTTTAGTATGCAAGCATAGGTTAAGATCGAGGTTAGGGTCAAGGATGCCTGATCAAAAGAATCCGAAGGTCAAAGCCGCTCTGGCGCGAGCAGAAAATCTCACGCCCGAGCAACGAAGAAACATCGCGCGAAAGGCCGCTCTGGCGAGATGGGATGGCGATTTGCCCGTCGCTACTCACGAATCTAAGGAACCGCTGCAGATTGGGGATATGGAGCTTTCCTGCGCAGTACTTCAAAACAGGACCCGAATCATAACGCAGGCCAGCTTTCTTAGAGTACTTGGTCGATCTCGCTCGCCCAAGGCGGGCACGGGCGTTTTTGCTACAGCCGACGAGTTGCCTTTTTTCCTCCAAGCCGAGGCGCTAAGACCGTTTATTTCCGATGAATTGCTAGTTTCAACCAATCCGATTTTTTACCGAACGCTCAACGGTGGCCGCGGCGTCGGCTACAATGCAACTCTGCTTCGACAAGTCGCCGAAGTCTACCTGAGATTTCGCGACTCCGAGATTCAGCGCAAGGGGAAAATTCCACAACGATACGACCATATAATCCGTGCTGCCGACGTCCTAATTCGCGGCCTTGCCGACGTCGGAATTGTTGCCCTAGTCGACCAGAACACGGGGTATGCGCGCGATCGGGCGAAGAACGATCTTGAAGAAATCCTGAAGCGCTTTGTTGGCGATGCGCTACGGCCATGGATCAAGACTTTCCCCGACGATTTTTACGAGCACCTTTTCAGACTGCGCGGGCTAACTTTTGCGAAAGATTCCGTAAGACGTCCTCGGTATTTTGGCTGGCTAACCAGGGATATTGTTTATCAGCGGCTCGCCCCCGGCGTCTGGGAGCGTCTCAAAGAAGTGATTCCCAAGCGCCCAAACGGTCGGCCAGCGGCACAATTGTTTCGACAGCTCACGGATAACATTGGCTATCGCGAGCTTCTCAAACATCTCGGCTCGGTCGTCACATTGATGAAGCTTTCGAATGATTATGACGACTTCATGAATTATCTCAACAAATTCCATCCACGATTCGGAGAAACGCTTAAATTGCCTTTCGACGAACCCAAGACGGGCCTTTAGCGAGCCGGAGAGCGCCGGCAGCATCTCTAGCCGCGTTCTCTTTTCCGGCTCCCGGATCTTACACCGGGTGAGCTTTTTCGCCTGTCAATATTTGGATCTCCCGTCGGACCCTTAACGTCCGGATTCGCGCCCCCGTATACGAGATTTCACACCTGATGCAGAATTTTCAGAACTGTGGATTACCCCCGGCGATTCGGTATGGCCGGGGAATTGGCGAGGCGATAAGATGCGGTGCGGACGCTTTGCCGACGTGAAGCCGGCAATCGACTCGCAGCGGGAGGTCCAAATTGATGACGCCGACCATACGTGCGACCACCACCACCGCCATCCTGGCGTGCGCGCTGCTCTTCAGCGCCGGCGTCGGCGCCGCGCAATCCCGGATGCCGACGGCGCTGGTGGCGACCGGGACGACGATCCGCATCACCAAGTCCGGCAGCTACTATCTGCCGCGCAATCTGATCAGCCACTTGAAGAACCAGCCGGTGGTGCTGGTCACGGTCTCCAACGTCACCCTGAATCTGAACGGCTGTTCGATAATTGGTCCGGGCGGCTCGGGCGGAAGCGTCGGAATCGACGCCGCGGGCGTGACCAACGTCACGGTCGTGAACGGGACGATCACGAATATCGCCGGCCCGGCGCTCGAACTCGGCGCCTACGGCGAGGTCTCGGGCATGCGGATTCTCGGCAACGCCGGCGACGGCGCCGATTGTTCGAGCGCCTGTCTGGTAAACGGCAATATCGTCGCGGAAAACGGTGGCGTCGGCCTGAATTTCGGAAGCGACGCCACCAGCGGCTATCAAAACAACGTGCTCAACGGCAACGATGCGAGCATCGTCGGCGGCACGAATCTCGGACATAACGTGATCAACGGCGTGCCGACCACGCCCTGACGCAGACGGGAAAATTCCGCCGCCCGGGAGCGGGCGAGCCGGCGGCTCAGCCGAGCGCCGACCAGACCTGTTGGTCGAGCTCCCGGCCTTTCAGATCGCCCAGCAACACCATCCCCATCCGATCGGGCCGGAAGCAGTTTGCGGCCAGCTCCACCACCTGATCGTTGGTGACGCCTTCGATCGCGCGCGCGACCTCTTCGAGCGGGATATCGCGGCGGAAGTAGATCTCGTTGCGCGCGATCCGGTTCATCCGACTGTCGGTCGATTCCATCCCAAGCAGCATGTTGCCCTTGAGCTGGCTCTTGGCGCGTTCGAGTTCGGCCTTCTTCAGCCCTTCGCGCGCGACCGTGCGGATTTCGCCCAGGGTGACCTCGATCACCTCGTCGATCCACTCCGGGCTGGTGCCCGCATAGACGCCGAAGTAGCCACAATCATGGAACGCGGAGATAAACGAATAGATGCTGTAGACCCGGCCGCGTTTTTCGCGCACTTCCTGAAACAACCGCGACGACATCCCGCCGCCCAGCGCGGTGTTCATCACATAGGCGGCGTAACGCAAGGGATCGGTCTGGCTGACGCCGGGTCCGCCGAGACACAGATGGGCCTGCTCGAGTTCCTTGCGATGGTTGAGCACGACCATCCGCTCGCGTGGCGGCGCGGTTGTTTCGCCGCGTCCGTCGCCCTCG
>JAJXYM010000234.1 GCA_021780585.1 Deltaproteobacteria bacterium | reverse complement strand
AACAGGAATGGCGAGGAGACGCTGTAGCCAATCGCGATATCGCCGACGGCGTCCATCCCGCCGCTGCTCATCCAGCGCCATTGCGGATTCGGCGCGTAAGCGCCCTGCTGAAATACGGTCGGCGTGATCGAGAGGCCGCGCAATTCGTACCATCGAATCGCCGCGCCCGCCGGTTTCTTGTCCAGGATCGCGCGGGCGACCGCGTGCGTGATCACCAGCGACTCGTGCGTCGTGAAGTTGCGATAGGCCGCGCGGTACATCAGGCGGTCCGACAATTCCTCGAGCTTCAGCTCGGCGCCGTGCTGCGGCACGCATCCCTGCTGGACGGCGGCGCCGGCGCGCGCGATTTCTCCGCCGACCGGCTGATTATCCGCGCAGGCCGGCGTAAACGGCGCGACCGGGAGATTGAACGGCCCGGTGAAGGTCGCGCTCGCCGGATTCGTGAAATCGGTATGGAATGAGTAGATATTGAGCGAGTTCGCCGCCATCTGCACGAAGTAGTCGGGCGAACCGGCGGGCGGCGCGGTCGCTCCGTCCCAGTCCGACGGAATCATTCCGAACGTGTTGGTGGAATCGAAGCAGATCTGCGTCGCCGGCGCGCCCGCCAGCATCGCGATACGATCGAAGGCGCAGGCGCGTCCGCCAAGCAACGCGGAAGTGGTCCCGTCGAACATATTGAAGGAAAAGTAATAGGCGTCGGGCCATACTCCGGCGTGCGGATAGTCGGCCAAATTCGCCCCCATCGCGAATGCGTAGCGATAATAGGCGCCGGTCGCGTCGGAAGTCTGCGACACCGCGACGCATTCCAGATACGGCGGCTTCGAGGTGAACTGGCTCAGCATCCAGCGTCCCGCCTGCTTGTCGTAATTGACGATCGGATCGCCGTCATTCCGGAATTCGCATCCGCCGCCAAAGCCGAGCCACAGCGCGTTGCCGTCCATCGGACCGAGAATGAGATTGCCGGTCGCCTTGTCGAATACCGCGAACGAAGTATTCACCCATTGCACATACTGGGTAGCGCCGGCCGCGCCGGTCGTGTCCGGCGGCGTATAGAGCGGAGCGAAGCCGGGCATGCTCGCGCCGAGACCGTCGAAGTTGAGGCCGATCGTGGCGGCGAACGGGATTTTCGCGCGGGTCTGGAGGGCGCCGGGGCGCGTCGGCGCGCCGGTCGCGATCGGCAGCCGGTGGAGCGGCAAAATTTCGCCATGAACGCCACTGCGCGGGCGCGCGGCGACGGCCGCGGCGAGGTCGCGCAGGGCGGGCGAGAGGTCATGGCCCACTTCGGCGGAAACCCTGAGTTCAGGCTCCGCCTGGGCGCGCGCCCGGATGGCGACACCCGTCGTCAATGAGGCAATCAAGAGCAAACTGATACTAACTTTCCACCAACGCATACCGACTCCCTCCCATCTCGGACCCGCGATAACGGGCGCTTTCAGGCCGGGGAATCGTGCAAGACGGGCGCCGCGCCGGCGCGCGAGCGGCGCTGGAGGAATTACTTGCCGATGCAGAATTCGCGGAAGATCAGATCGAGGATATCCTCGGTCGCGACCACGCCGGTGATCGCGCCGAGCGCCTCCGCGGCCGCCGCGATATCGACCGCAACGATCTCGGGCGGCATCGCGGCAACCGCGCTCGCGCGGGCCTCGGCCAGCGCGGCCAGCGCCGAATCGAGCGCGGCGCGATGACGTTCGCGGGAAATCGTGACCCGCGCGAAATCCGGGTCCGGATCGCCGGCGAGCGTTGCGACGAGTTCCGCGAGCCGGGCGCGCAGCGCGTCGAGCTGGTCATCCGCCAGCGCGCAGAAATCCGTCACCGGCAGGGTCAGGCCGCGCGCGCGCAACTCTTCGGCCGCGAGTCGGGGCGGTAAATCGCGCTTGTTCAGGAGCGCCAGACCGCGCCGGCCGGCGGCGAGCGCGATCACTTCGGCGTCGTCGGAATCGAACGGCCGCGAGCCGTCGAAGACCGCGATCAACAGATCGGCGCTGGCGGCGGCGCGGCGCGCGCGCTCGATTCCGATGCTTTCCACGGGATCGGCTCCGGGACGCAGGCCGGCGGTGTCGGCCAAAATCAGCGGAATCGGACCCAGGGCGACCGCTTCCTCGATTACGTCGCGCGTGGCGCCGGGAATCGGCGTGACGATCGCGCGGTCGGAACCGAGCAGGAGATTGAGCAGACTCGATTTGCCGGCGTTGGGCTTGCCGATAATCGCGGCGCGCGCGCCGTCGCGAACGATCCGGCCGCGGCGGAAGGTGTCGAGCAACGCGCGCAGATCGGCGCCTAGCGCGTCGATCGCGCGGGTGAAATCCGCGCGCGACGGCAAACTGATATCCTCGTCCGCGAAATCGATTTCCGCCTCGAGCCGGGCGCGCAGCGCGATCGTTTGATGGCGCAATCCCTCGACCCGGCGGACCAGCGCGCCGCTCAGATGCTCGAGCGCCTGCCCCAGCGCGGCGTCGCCGCGGGCCGAGACCAGATCGGCGATCGCCTCGGCCTCGGTCAAATCAACCCGGCCGTTCAAAAACGCGCGGCGGGTGAATTCTCCCGGTTCCGCGGGCCGCGCGCCGCGGCCGGCCGCCAGCGCAACGATGCGGCGGACGAGATACCGCCCGCCGTGACATTGTAGTTCCGCGACGTGCTCGCCGGTGAAGCTGTTGGGCGCGGGAAAGATCGCGAGCAGGGCGCGGTCGATCGGCGCGCCCGATGCGGGATCGCGGATTTCGCCGAGGCGCAATACGCGCGCCGCCCGCGCGGCGGCGCCCGCGCGCAGCGGACGCCATAGCTCAAGCGCGATTTCGATCGCGCGCGGACCGGAGAGCCGCACGATCGCGACCGCGCCGGAGCCGGGCGGGGTCGCGGGCGCGACGATAGTGTCGGCAAGGTACATCGGCGGGTTCAGTTTAACATGCGCGCGCCGACCGGGGCGGATCGGCGGGGGCGCGGACCGCGGCGCGATAGTTGCGATTTTTGCAACTATCGTGACGCGCGCCCGCGCGTCACGGATTAGAGATTACGGCCGTTGCGGCGCGCGTAGCCGCGATGGCGCCGCTTGCGCATCCGGTTCTTCTCGGTGAATTCGATCAGATAATCCTGGCATCCGGGCGCGTTTTCGGCGCCTGGCCGGCGGACGTAGGAGCCGTCCGACCGCATCTCCCATTGGCAGCGATTCGGCTTGAGCTGGGCGTCGATCACCACGCGCAGTTCGCGGCGCAATTCAGGGTCGTCGATCGGCGCGACCACTTCGACGCGGCTTTCGAGATTGCGCGTCATGCAATCAGCCGAGCCGATGAAATATTCCTCGGCGCCGCCGTTGCGGAAATAGTAAACCCGGCCATGCTCGAGAAACCGCCCGACGATACTGACCACGCGGACGTTCTCGGACAGCCCGGGCACGCCCGGACGCAGCCGGCAGGTGTCGCGGACGATCAGGTCCACCTTGACGCCCGCCTGCGAGGCCCGATAGAGCGCGCGCGTCACGTCGACATCCTCCAGCGCGTTCATCTTCATCTGGATCAGGCCGGGATTCGCCGCGGAATGCAGCCGAATTTCGCGCTCGATACGGGCGATCAGCGCGTCCTTCAGAATCACCGGCGCGGGCAGCAGTTTCGCATAGCTGCGCTTCGGACGGCATCCGCTGGTCAGATAATTGAACAACTCGGTCAAATCGCGCCCGATCGCGTCGTCGGCGGTGAGCAGGCCGAAGTCGGCGTAGAGGCGCGCGGTGCCGGGATGATAGTTGCCGGTGCCAATATGGGCGTAGCGGCGCAGACCGTTATAGTCCTGCCGTACGACCAGAACCGCCTTGCAATGAGTCTTGAGGCCGAGCACTCCATAGGTCACGTGGATGCCGAAATCCTCGAGACGCTCGGCGTAATGGATATTGGCTTCCTCGTCGAAGCGCGCCTTGAGCTCGACCACCACCGCGACCTGCTTGCCGTTGCGCGCGGCGTCGCAGAGATAACCGATGATCCGCGCGTCGTTCGAGGTGCGGTACAGCGTCATCTTGATCGCGCGGACCTTGGGATCGACGCTGGCCTCGCGCAGCAAGCGCTCCACCGAGGTCGAAAAGGATTCGTACGGATGCGCCAGCAGAATCGAACCGGCGTCGCGCAGGATATGGAAGATGTTGCGTTCCGGTTCGGCCGCCAGGCGCGGTTCGTCCACCGGATGATGCGGAGGATCGCGCAGCGCGGGCGCGTCGAGCTGCGCCAGCTCCATCAGGTCGCGTAGCGCCAGCATCCCGTCGGCTTCGAAAACGTCGGCGTTTTCGTCAAGGCCAAGTTCCGCCGCGAGCATCCCGCGATGCACCGGATCCATCCCGCGCAGCGCTTCGAGCCGAACGATCGGCGCGAAACGGCGATCGCGCAGTTCGGTTTCGATCAGCGCGACCAGATCGTCGGCCTCCTCCTCGTCGCGCTCGGTGTTGGCGTTGCGGGTGACCCGGAACAGTTCGCATGCGCCAATCTCGACGCCCGGAAAGAGCAGGTCGAGATTATGCGATATGACCTCTTCGAGGCGAACGAAGCGATGGCCCGCGCCGACCCGGATAAAGCGCGGAATCCCGGCGCCGACGGGAACTTTCACCCGCGCCATCGACGGTTCGGCCTCGCGCGGATCGCGAATCGTCACCAGCAGGTTGAGCGACAGATTCGAGACGAAAGGAAACGGATGGGCCGGATCGATCGCGAGCGGCGTAACCAGCGGAAAGATATTGGCGTAATAGAAATCGCGGATCGCCGCGCGTTCGGCCGCGTCCAGCTCGTCCCCGGCGACGATCGCGATTCCATGCGACGCGACCGCCTCGAGCAGCTCCGCCATAATTTCGCGCTGGCGGCGCTGGAACTCGCGAATCTCGGCGTAGCATTCGGCGATCTGCTGATGCGGCGTGCGGCCGTCGACCGTCAGCTCATGGACTCCGGCGGCCATCTGCTGTTTCAGGCCGCCAATCCGCTTCATGAAGAACTCGTCAAGATTGGACGCCGTAATCGCCAGAAAACGCAGCCGTTCGAGCAGCGGATTGCGCGGGTCTTCGGCTTCGGCCAGGACTCGGCGATTGAATTTGAGCCACGTTAGCTCGCGATTGAGAAACAGGTCCGGCGATAGCAGCAGTGGATCGATCGCGGGATTGGCGATCGCGCCGCCGTTGCGCGCCGCCGTTGCAGGCTCGGCGGCGGCGGCTCCGTTGCCTCTGAACGAACTCGAATCCGCCGCTTCAGGCGCGCGCGCAGCCGAGGAAGATTGACCACCGGGAGTTTGAGTCGTGCCCATAAAGGTTGGAAAGGTTGCGCGAAGACGCCGCGGACCCCCGGCCTTGACGGCCGACCCCCGATCGCTTCGGCGCTCTAATATTAGCCGGAGCGATAGCGCGAAGGCTACCGGCTTGATATGTCGGCAAATGAGTCTGACTCGGATGCCATGCGATCGCGGGAGATGGGACGACGTGGGGCCAACGAGCGGTTTTCGTGATACGATTGACGATATTTGATGGTATAAGGTGATTTTGTGATCAATTTGTGCCGCAGCCTGAATTCGCTGCCGGGCGTTATCGTCTGATCGGCGGGGAAGCCGCAGCGTCCCGATAGTGCGACGAGCTGGCCAACCGCTTGATCCAAAAACTTCCGCTGGGAGGATATAACGCACTTTCGATGATCCTTGGTGAGAAACGAAATCCGGCTTCGACCGAAATTGACGGCGCGACGGGCGCGGACGTGCCGATCGCGCGTCGGATTGAGGTCGGGGACGGGCGGGGCATGCGCTTCGCGATCGTGATCGCCATTGCGTTCATGATCGCCGCCGGATGCTCGAGTCGCGAGCGCAAGGCGGCCTCGGCCGCGCCGCCGCCGGCCAACACCGGCTTCACCGCCGATCCGCAAGTGCGTGAGATTGTGACCGCGTCGTGCTTCGATTGTCATGCGGAAGCCGAGCCCTCGGCCTGGTATGTCCGCGTCGCGCCGTCGTACTGGTTCAGCGATTCGGCCCGTCAAGCGTTGAATTTTTCCCAATGGGCCGACTATGACTCCGCGCGTCAGGCGCGGGAGGTCGTCGCGATCGGCCGCGTCGTCACGCGCGGGCAGATGCCGCCGTGGGATTACACCGTCGTCCATCCGGCGGCGAGTTTGACCAATGAGCAAAAGGACATCGTCAATTCATGGACGATGCGCGAGACGACCTCCCTCCTGCCCGCGCATTGAACGCGGCGCGCGGCGATCGCATCACCACGAATAGCTGATCCCAACGCCGTCGAGGAACGAAACCTGGTTCTGGCTGAGCGGGCCGGGCGGCTGAGTGATCGGAATCAGCCGCCAGCGATCCGGCTCCATCGCGTGCTTTTTGTGCAGGTAGATGAACAACTCCGTCGTGCCCCATCCGAGCATCGCGGCGCCGACGACGTCGGAGAACCAATGGGCGTTATGGCCCATCCGGCCGAAACCGTCGAGCAGGGCGAGCGAATAGATCGGCGCGGCGACGTACCATCGATTATCGAAATATTCGCTGACTCCCGCCGCGAGGCCGAACATCGGCGTCACGTCGCCCGAAACGAACGACTGCCCGCCGTGGAAAAACGCCGTATGACTGCTGGTCTGACGCGGCCGCAATCGGCCAAAGGCGAATTTGATTCCGATATCGACGATCGTGGCGACGCCGGCGCCTTCGCCCGCCGTCAGCGCGAGATGGCGCGCGCGGTCGTCGTTGGCATACAGCCCATAAGCGTACATCAGGCCGGTCGCGGCGCTGACCGAATCGTAGCTGACGTTTTCGAGCAGGTTGGCGTCGCTCGACGACATCGAGCGCAGATGGCTTTTCATGGTCTGGTCGAGCAGGAACGATCCGCCCCATACGGCGCCGACGCCGCCGACCACGAGATAGAATTCAGGTTTGCGAAAAACGCTGTTCGGACTGGCGATATAGAGCGGCGAGGTAACGATATCTTCGAGGTCGAGTTGAGCGTTATTGATGAGATAACCGAAGTCTCCAGTCACGTCCGACCCCGCTTGCGACAGGCTTTGCTGCGCGTTGGCGGAACCTGGAGAGCAAATCAGCGTCACAAGGGCGCAGAGCGCAACGCCGAGGATTAACTTGGCCATCGGAGCGCCTCAAGCCTGAATTTTCGGGTTAATCCGACTGCCCTATAGTACGCAACCCCACGCGCCCGGTTTCACGTTTTTGACCGCCCGGTTCAGGGCTTCATCAAATCGGCCGCCATAGCAGGGCTATTGTCAACGCAAGGGTAGCTCGGGGTCTTATTGGCTAGAGTGCGAGACCTGCATGTCGTCCCCGGCGCAGCGAGCCTGCGAGCGGAGTCAAAAATAAAACCCGTGCGCAACGCTACCGTGTCACCAGTTGGTTCGCTATCTGACTATGAAAACTGTGTACGAACTCGTGCGTCACCCCCACCAAGCCGGAACACCGCAGACGCTCGCCCGGCGCTGGCGAGTTTCAACCATCATTTTTCCCGATGACCAATACACCCGACGAATCGGATCTTTCGAAACTACGCTCCCGAGGAATGAACCACCCTTGCTGAACCAGCGAAAGCGCTTATTCTCGAGCAGTCCAAACCCACTCTGTGCGATAATCAAATTTCTGCTCTCAAATGTATCAATTAAGGCATGCAGCGAATCATCACGTAGAACGTAGAGGCGGGTTCCGGTAAGGATGTAAAGAAATTCTCCCGTATCCATAATTCGGTCCGGCATGCTACCTACGTCGTAGACACAAACTCCTTCACCGTTTCCGTCGATTACAACGACACGGCCAGCATATCCTGCGAGATATACAGCGTCCGAACGCGCCGCAAAGTTTGACACGTAGATCCGTTCAGCGGCCTCAAGTTCGCTTCCCTGAATGACCATGCTCACCGAGAATTTCAACCCAGCGGCGACGAACTCCTCCCGGTCAAACTCTCTCACAAATGTTGCGCCAGAATAGTGCGGCAATTCACTTTCGTTGACACCGGTCAGTACTTCAGCTGCGCCGTTAAGCGATCTCATTCGCTCTTCAGCTGCCGGATCACCCGGGTTGTGGTCGGGATGCCATATCATCGCCAGCTCGCGATAACGCGCCTTAATTTCCTCCGGCCTGAACGGAAGCGAAAGATTCATTAGTTTTAGTGCCTGTTCTATTTCCATGCTCGAGCCAAATCTGCCGCTCGAATTAGGTATCCGCTTCCAGCCTTCCCTCATCGGCAGCTTGACGCCCCATAACCCGAACCCGCTGGTATCAATGCACCAAGCCTCGTCTATCGCTGTGAAAAGGTAACGGTCGTTATCACGTGAAAGCGCAACGGAGCGGACATGGCTCCTGATCTGGTCCTCAGGGAGATCAAAACGCCGGCGCAAAGCAAGGATTTCCGGCGCATCGGTCAAGGTTGTCTGGAAAAGCGGGCGTAGGCCATCGTCATACGCATGCACGACACCTTCGGCCGACATGGCGATCAAGCCGCGACCGAGAGGATGTACGCCAAGATGGCAAACACCGTTTTCAAACCCGGCTCTCGCCACCAACCGGCCCGATCGGTCGTACCGAATCGCTGATGCTGCGATCGAACCAAAGCCTTCCGCCTTGCCTAGGTCGTCGATCATCAATAGTCCGGAGTCCACCGAGTACATCCGCCGAAAGGCTGTGTCGGGGCGGTCGGCTGTCGACATCTTCTCGATTGACGCGAAACTCCAATCAGCATCACGAATTTCGAACAGGTCTTCCGGGTCCGGTCCTGTTCCGCGCTCGCGGATGGCAGCTGCGTCCTCCCATCGTATCGGTGCACGGGGCAACGGTATATATCGCAGCGACGACGTATCGATTTCGCGTAGTCGCGGAGGCTTCTTATCCTTCCGATGGGAGATAATGCGGCGTTTCGTCGCTACTGCGGCATCCCTCGACGCGGTCAGCATAAGCCTGTGAGTCCGCCCCTCCCTGATTCGCGAGACAATGCCTGCCTTTTCGAGATAGGCGATCAGTTTGGCCAGATGCCGTCCGTTCACCGCAGCAACAAACTGCTTTACTTCCGTCTGCAAGCATCCGTCAGGGTTCGCCGCCACCGCCTGTACTATCGACTTGAACAACTTCAGGTCTTGCAGATGCCCTTCAACCACGGATACCCAAGGCTGAAGTTCCGGTAACGAAGCAACCATCCTTTCCATCTCGGCGAGACCACTGTCGTCGCCCATTAGCGCGAGTATCGTTCCACCCTGTTTGAGCGCCGGAATCAAGGGAGTTTCCGAGGAACCAGAATCTTGCCGAAGCTTCTGCAAGAATCCGGGCACTTGACCCAAATTCTCGCGCACAAGACGGGCGGCGCGATCGTACTCATGTCTGGAAATCGTGTCCCGCATTTGAGACATTGTCCTAAAGTACGAATCGCTGTCGTCGTATTCGACGTTTGCCATCCCTGAGTCGGCCACAATTGCCACTTCTTCCCCATGAGGGCGTTCATTCTGAGTAGCTTTAAGGCCGAACAGTCTCTTCAAAAGGGCCGCTAGCATTTGCCGAACTCGCTTTGCAGTCGCTTCGTCGTGGAATAATTGCGCCAAGATAGCTAGGGCCGGGCAAGACGGCCAGCCCCAGCGCTCGTTACTAACCTCGAAAAGAGTCAACGGACCAGAGGTTCCGATAGACCGCGTCGTTGTGCGGACCAGCGGCGCTCTCGCGAGCTCGACGCGTCACGGGCTGGGCGCAGATCGCTGCGCGACGTGTGGCGTGGGCCCGGCTAGAGGCGCGGGAGCGGCATTGGAGGGCGCGCGCGTTCGCAGGCGTCGGCGACGCGAAAGACCGTCGCCTCGTCGAACGGCCGCCCGATAATCTGCATCGAGAGCGGCATCCCGTTCGGCGCCGTTCCGATCGGCATCGCCAGCGCGGGCTGGCCGGTGACATTGAACGGCGCGGTGAAACGCAGCACTGACGCGACCATGTCGACAGATTCGCCCGAATCGGCGAGCGCGCGCCCGCCCGAGGCGATTTTGGGCGCGGGAATCGCGGCGGTCGGCGCGGCGAGCACGGTGAATTTTTCCAGCGCGTTGAGCGCCTCGGCGAGCACCGCCGCACGGGCGCGTTGCGCGCGAACGTAATAGATCGCCGGCGTGAGCATCCCGGCCTCGAGCGTGCGCCGCACGTCGTTGCCGTAATCCGCCGCCCGCGTGCGCATCCATTGCTCGTGATACTCGGCGGCTTCGGCGAACATGATATTGGTCGCGATCGACGCGGCCATTTCGATCGACGGAATCGAGACTTCCTCGACGATCGCGCCAAGCGCGCGCATCTGACGCATCGCGGCGTCATACCCGCGCGCCACGTCGTCGGAAAGTCCGATCGTCAACTCCTTGATCGAGCCGACGCGCAGGCCCTTGATGTCGCCGGTCAGCGCCGCCGCATAGTCGGGCGCCGGCTCGCGGCTGGTGGTCGAATCCATCGGGTCGTGGCCGGCGATCACCGAAAGCATCAGGGCGGCGTCGCGGACCGTGCGCGTGATCGGGCCGGCATGGTCGAGCGAATCGCTGAGCGGAATCACGCCGTAGCGGCTGACGCGGCTCCACGTCTGCTTCATCCCGACGCATCCGCAGAACGCGGCCGGGATGCGAATTGAGCCGCCGGTGTCGGTGCCGATCGTCGCCGCGGCCATCCGCGCGACGATCGCGGCCGCCGAACCGCCGCTGGAGCCGCCGGGGATACGGTCGAAGTCGTAGGGATTGCGGCAGATTCCCCAATGCGGATTGGTGGTGGTCGCGCCGCTGGCGAATTCGTGCAGATTCAGCTTGCCGAGCAATACCGCGCCGGCCGCGCTGAGGCGCGCCCAAAGCGTGCAATCGTAATCGGGCGCGAAGTCGGCCAGGATTTTCGATCCGCCCGTAGTGAGTATTCCGGTCGTGTAGCAAAGGTCCTTGAGCGCGACCGGTACGCCGTGAAACGGTCCGCGCCAATGG
>JAJXYM010000345.1 GCA_021780585.1 Deltaproteobacteria bacterium | reverse complement strand
TTCGTCGGGAATCGCGGCGCGAAACAGGGCCTCTTCGAGTTCGGTGTCGAAGTAGCGCGCGAGCGCCAGATGGATCGCGCGCCATTCCGGAGGGAAAATCGTCGGGGTCGGATAAAGCTCGTCGAGCCGCGCCGCGATCCGGTCGGAATCGACGAGGGTTTCGCCGGATTCGAGCGTCAGCGCCGGAACCATGATTCCGCCCGAGGCGATCAGCAACTCCTTGCGTTCGAGGTAATCGACCTCGACCACGCGATAATCGACGCCCTTGAAATCGAGGATTTTGCGCACCTTGGCGCAGAAGGGGCTGGTCGAGAACTGATAGAGCGCAAGCGTCGCCATCGTGAGCACCGGAGCCTGGAGCGCGCGGCCTACGCTTCGGCGCGCGGCCCGGACCATCGCCCGGGCGGCTCCGCACGGCAGGATAGCAGGCGTCCGCGACCGGCGCGATTGATCACGCCGATCGCGGACGGATTCGCCGGCGCCGCGCTTACATCGTCATGCGCGGCGGCTTCATCCCCGTGCCAAGGGTCTGCTTGAAAACTTTGAAGAGTTGTTCGATATCCCACGGGCCGTTGTTGTAAATCACCTTGTCGGCCTCCAGATGGGTAAAGCGCGAGATGCGATAACCCGACGCGCCGAAGGTTTGGCCGGTCACGTCGGCGGCGTCGTCGCTGGCGAGATAAACGATAATCGGCGGCACGTTCGCCGGGTCCATCGGCGAGCCGGCGGCGTTGGCGGCCTCGGGCCGCGTGCCGGGCAGACGGCCGGCGGGAATCGTATCGGTCATGCGAGTGGCGGCGCCGGGCATAATCGCATTCACGGTGATGTTGTATTTCTGCAGGGCGGCGGCGGAACTCCAGGTAAGGCCGAGAATCCCCGCCTTGGCGGCGGCATAATTGGGCTGGCCGGGCGCGCCCTGGGCGGAATTCGACGAGAAATTGATGATCCGGCCGTAACGGCGCTCGCGCATATGGGCGGTCGCCGGCCGCATCGTGCAGAAATGGCCGCGCAGGTGAACCCGGACGACGGCGTCCCATTCCTCGATCGTCATGTTGAAGATCATGCGGTCGCGCAGGATGCCGGCGACGTTGACCAGGATGTCGAGCTGGCCAAAATCCTTGATCGCCTGATTGACCAGGCTCTCGCCGCCCTCGGGAGTCGAGATGTCTTCGTGATTCGACGACGCCTTGCCGCCGCCGGCCTTGATCTCCTTGACCACGTCGTCGGCGGGCGAGGAGGTTTCGCGCTGTCCGGCGACGGTCACGCCGAGGTCGTTGACGACGACGGCGGCGCCCTGCGCGGCCAGCGCCCTGGCGACCTCGCGTCCGATACCACGTCCACCGCCGGTCACGGCGGCCACTTTACCTTCGAGATGACGACCCATCTGGCTCACTCCATTGCGGCCCCAGCGCGGGGCGGGATTGCCAAAGTTACTGCGTGACCCGCTTATAGCGCAGATCGCGCCGCGCGCGACAACAGAACGGCGCGTCCGGCGTGGTCGGACTCGTAAAGCCCGCGCGTAACGGCGCGGCGGCGGCGCTCAGTGCGGGCCGATCAGCAGGCGGCGACGCGACGTTTCCGAGGGCGATTTCCGCGCGGGCGCCGGCGCGGCGGGAAATTCGGTGAGCGCGCCGGCGGGCGTCAGCCGGCCGATTTTGCCGGTCGGCTCGGTAAACCACAGATTGCCGTCGGGACCGGCGACGATGAATCCGGGATAGACCGTTTCGGGCAGGTAGATGGCATTGATGCGGCCGTCGGACGTGATTTGGCATACCGCATGCGCGCGCGCGATCGTCACCCACACTGCGCCGTCGGACGTCGCCGCGATATCGAAAGGCGGCAGCGGCGCGGGCAGCGTGAATTCGGAAAGTTCGCCCGCGGGCGTGAGTCGGCCGATGCGATTCGCCGCCAGTTCCGTGAACCATAGATTGCCGTCGGCGGCGGCGACGATGCTGTTGGGCCGGCTGTCGGGATTGGGCAGCGCGAATTCGTCGACGCGGCCATCGGGCGCGAGCCGGTCGATCCGATTGGCCGCGTTTTCGGCGAAATAAACGCGGCCGTCGGGACCGGCCGCGATTCCCGCTGGTCCGCCCGGATGCGGCAGGACGAATTCGGTCAGCGTGCCGAGGGGAGTGACGCGCCCGATCCGGTTCGCGGCGTGCTCGGTGAACCATAGATTGCCGTCGCCGCCGAGCGTGATGCTGGCGGGTCCGGCGTCCGGCGTGCGCAGCGGAACGTAAACGAAGGCGCCGCTCGGATCGAGCCGGCCGATCCGGTTGCCGGCGGGGTCAGTGAACCAGAGCGCCTCGTCGGGGCCGGCGACGATCCGCTCCGGCATCCCGCCGCCGACCTCGAAAATCGTCACCGCGCCGTCGAGCGTGATGCGGCCGATACGGTTGGCGTGAAATTCGGTGAACCACAGCGCTTGATCGAAACCGCGCGCGATTGCGAATGGAGCGGCGCCGATGGCGGGCGGCAGGGGTCGCGGCGCGGCGGGCGCAGGCACGGGCACGGTGGTTGCCGGCGGCAAGGCGGCCGGCGTGGCGGGCTTGCGCACGGCGCATCCGGCCTGCGCCAGAATAAACAGCGAGATCAGGATTGAGCCGAGTCGCGGCGTGCGGAGAGCTAGGCGGCGCATCGTCGCATGAATTAAGCATCGCGGCGCGCTTCAGAACAGAGCGCCGGTGTCCCGCGGCAGCGACGA
>JAJXYM010000278.1 GCA_021780585.1 Deltaproteobacteria bacterium | reverse complement strand
CGCGCCGCGGCCGCGTCGGCCGGCGCGCGCGCCCGCGCCGCCGCTCCCGCCGCGCATTGCGATTGCTGTGCGGCCTGCGTGCAGATCGCGCTCGGCGTCCATCCCGATTTTATCCGCGTCGCCCGCCTGCCGAATCGCAGCGACGTCCTGATCGAGCAGGTGCGCGAGCTGATCGAAAAGCTCGGCATGCGGCCGGCCCGCGGACCGCGCCGCGTCGCGATTATCGACGACGCCGAAACGCTCAATCTGCCGGCCCAGAACGCGTTGCTCAAAACGCTCGAGGAGCCGCCCGGCCATACCCTGATCTTTCTCGTCACGCAGAGCGAGCGCGCGCTGCTCGAGACGGTGCGTTCGCGGCTGCGACCGGTGCGGTTCGCGCCGCTCGAGACCGGCGAAATCACGCCGGTGCTCGCCGCGCGCGCCGGGCTCGATCCGGAACGCGCCCTGGCCGTGGCGCGGCTGGCGCGCGGCAGTATCGGCCGCGCCCTGGAGCTCGCGGCCGGCGACGAACCGCCGTCGGCCGCATTGCTCGACGCGCTGGCGCGCGCGCCCGGATTCGATTTTCCGGCGATTCAGGCGCTGGCCCAGGAATTCTTCGGCGCGCGCGATCAGGCGGCCGAGAATTTCGAGCTAATCGCGCGGCTGATCGAGGAAATGCTATGCTCCAGGCTGATTGGCGCCGATGCCGCGGCTCCGCCCGACGCCGTCGGGATTACCGGCAGGATCGACGCCGCGACGCTCGCCGCGGTCGCGGAAGCCGCGCTGGAGGCGGCGGCCGCCGTCGAAGCGATGGCGAATCCGCGGCTCCAGGCGGAGCGATTCTGGCTGGAGACCGGGCAGGCGCTCAGGGGTGAATAGTGGCCGCCGATATCGACCCATTCGAATCCGGCTCGGTTGAACCGAAAATCGTCGCCGTCAGCCTGCATCCCGCTGGCCGCCTGCATAATTTCCTGGCCGGAACGCTCGCGCTCAAACGCGGCGATCGGGTGCTGGTCGAAGGCGACGATGGCGCCCATCTCGGCACCGTCGAAATCGAACCGCATGAACCGGCCCTGACGCTCGATTTGGCCGCGCTCAAGCCGGTCGTCCGGCTGGCCGGCGATCGCGACCTGCGCACCGAGGAAGACCAGCTCGACCGCGAGCATCGCGCCGAGCGCCTGTGCGTCGGGCGGATTCGCGAGCGCGGCCTGGCGATGAAGCTGGTGCGGGTCGAATACGCCTGGGACGGCCGCAAGGCGACCTTTTACTTCGCGGCGGAAACCCGCGTCGATTTCCGCGACCTGGTGCGCGACCTCGCCACCACGCTGCGCGTGCGGGTCGAGATGAAGCAGATCGGTTCGCGCGACGAATCGAAGGTCACTGGCGGAATCGGCGCGTGCGGTCGCGAGCTGTGCTGTTCGTCGTGGCTGCGCGACTTCGAGGCGGTGACGGTCAAGATGGCGCGTGAGCAGGGCCTGGCGCTCCATCCGTCCCGACTGGCCGGGATGTGCGGGAAGCTGAAATGCTGCCTGCGCTACGAATACGCCTCGTACGTCGAACTCAAACGAAACCTGCCCAATCCCGGCAAGCGCGTCGAATCGGTGGTCGGCTCGGGCAAGGTCGTGCGGCAGAATATCCTCAAGCAGACCGTGTTGATCCAGCGCGAGGACGACGGCGGCGTGGTCGAGGCGACGCTCGATCAATTGGTGGCGCCGCGCGCCTCCGGCGCCTGAAGCAATCTCGCGCTTCGTCTTTCCGGCAATTCCACGATGGCAGATCGAATCCATATCACCACCGCGATTTTCTACTGCAATGGCGCGCCCCATGTCGGCAGCGCTTACGAGGCGCTGGCGGCCGACGTGTTCGCGCGCGCGATGCGCCGGCGGCATGGCGCCGAAAGCGTCAGTTTTCTCAGCGGCACAGACGAGCATGGCGACAAAATCCGCCGCGCCGCCGTCGCCGAGGGACTCGCGCCCAAGGCCTACACCGACAAGATGAGCGTGATGTTCCGCGACGTCTTCGCCGGCCTCAATACGACGTTCGACTTCTGGGTGCGCACGACCGATACCGAACATGAGAAGTTCGTTCAGGAGATGCTCACGCGCACCTATCAGCGCGGCGAAATCTATTTTCGCGACTACGAGGGCTTGTACTGCGTCGATTGCGAGCGCTTCTACACGGAGAAGGAGCTGAATCCGGGAAATCTCTGTCCCGTGCATAATCGTTCGGTCGAGCTGATCAGCGAAGGCAACTACTTTCTGCGTATTGATAAATATCGCGAGGCGGTGCGCGAGAAGATCAAATCCGACGAACTATGTATCCGGCCCGAGCGCTACAAGAACGAGGCGCTCAACATGCTTGCCGAGCCGCTCGCCGATCTGTGTATTTCGCGCCCGAAGACGCGGCTCGACTGGGGTATCGAGATTCCCTTCGACCCGCGTTACGTCACCTACGTCTGGTACGACGCCTTCTGGGCCTACGTCAGCGCGCCGGCGGCGCGCCTCGGACTGGACGCGTTCATGCGCGACGCCTGGCCGAACACCGAGCATTTCATCGGCAAGGATATCCTGAAGACGCACGCGGTTTACTGGCCGCCGATCCTGCTCGCCGCGGGCCTGCCGCTGCCGCGCCATCTGAACGTGCACGGATGGCTTAATTTCGGCGGTTCGCGGATGTCGAAAAGTTCGGGCAACGTGCGCGATCCGCTGTACTACGAAACCGCTTTCGGCCC
>JAJXYM010000369.1 GCA_021780585.1 Deltaproteobacteria bacterium | reverse complement strand
ACGCGCGCGCTTCCGCCCGTTCGGCGGTTGCGTCGTATCGCTTCGCCTGCCGCATAATCAAAGCTTCGCCTTCCGCCACCCGCCGGTCCGCGCCGCCGCGTTCGGCCGCGTCGGGACGCCCGGCGTCCGCCCTGCGCGTGCGCGCCGGCGCGCACGCTCCTTGTCGATGCAAATCTGGCCGGCGCCAGCCGCGCGCAACAGCCGCGGCCTACGCCAGGTAATGGCGCACCACCCGCCACGAATCCTTCAGGCTCTTGCCGAAATCGAGCGCCACCGTGCCTTCAAATCCCGAATGGAGCCGGCAATCCTTGCACCGGATATCCTGCTTGGTCCGGTAGTATTCCCAGTCGGTGGCCGCGTGCAGCTCCTTGAAGGTCTGGTAGTGGCCGTTGGTGATCAGGTAGCAGGGACCTTTCCAGCCGCGCGGATTGCGCGTGACCGTCGTCCACGGACTGCACAGCAGGTCGCGTTCGCCGACGAGAAAGTCCAGATAGAGCGGCGTATTGATCAATTTGTAGTCGTCGGCGAGTTTGCGCACGCGCTGGAACTTGTACGGCATCTCGTCCGACGTCATATAGAGTTCGTCGTTGTTCAGGACCTGGTAATGATATCCGGGCGTGACCAGCATCCCGTCGACGCCAAGCCCGCCGAGGAACCGAATCAGCTCTTCGATCTCCTCGGCCCCGGTCTCGCGATAGATCGTCGAGTTGGTCTGCACCCGGTAGCCGCGCTCCTTGAGCAGCTTGATCATCTTGACGACGATATCGAAATGGCCCTTGCGCGCGAGCACGCGATCGTTGGTTTCGCGCATCCCGTCAATATGCAGATTGAAGCTTAGATAGGGACTCGGCGCGACCTGCTTGACGAAACGTTCGAGCAGGATCGCGTTGGTGCAGATCATCACGTGGCGGCGCTGCTCGTCGATCAGGCGCTGCGTCAGCGGCGCGATATGCTTGTACATCAGCGGTTCGCCGCCGCAGATCGAGACGATCGGCGCGTCCGCTTCGGCCGCCGCGCCGAGCGCGTCGTCGAGCGTCATCTGGTCGCGAATCGTGTCTTTATATTCGACGATCCGGCCGCATCCGACGCACGCGAGATTGCACGCATGCAGCGGCTCGAGCATCAACACCAGGGGAAAGTATTTATCTCCGGCGCGCTTCTTGCGGCGCATGTAGCGGCCGAGATCGATCATCTGTTTCAGCGGCATCCGCATAAATTCGGAACTCCTGCCAATCCTCGCCAGCCCGCGGTCACGGCGCCGGCGGCGCGCCGGCCGCGGCGCCGGCGTTCCCGCCGAACAACCATTGCCGGATCATCGCAATCGCGCTGGCGACGTCGGCGGATTCGTCGTGGGCGAACAACATGCCAATCAGGATTCCATTGAGCATCGACAGCAGCATCCGGGTCACCGCCGGGGCGGGAAAATCCCGCAGGCAAAGCTCCTTGGCCTGCGCTCGCCCGATCAGGTCCATCAGCAGCGCGCGAAAGCCTTCGTAGAGCTGCATCACCGGCCCGGTCAGCGCGTCGGAAGCCAACTCGCCGCGCAGCAGTTGCGCGACGAAAAAACGAATCGAACTGGCGTTGTCCCGCACGAACATCAAATAAAGCTCGACCAGCCGCATCACTTGCGCGACTTCGTCGAGCGCGCCCGCCTCTTCGGCGAAATCGATTACGTAGGGCTCGAGCAGGCGGTTGAGCACCGCCATGAAGAGGTCTTCCTTGGTCTTGAAATGCCAGAAGATCAGCGCCTTGCTGACATTGGCGGCGCGCGCCACCTCGGCCATCGAAGTCTCGTGAAAGCCGCGGTTCGCGAACAATTTGATCGCGGCTTTCAGGATTTCATCGCGCGAATCGGGCGCGCGCATCTCCGCCGAACCCGCGCGCTGCTCCGCCGTATTCATCTTGCTCACGGCCGCCACTGATTCGCCGCTCCTTCGCGCCGCTGGAGATTTTCGTGAGACGCCAACCACCCCGCGCCCAACCGTCATTTCGCCCGGTCGCTCACCACCGGCGAGGGTCGAAAGCGCGTCCGGCGACATTTCCGAACGCTCCCTAACCTGCCGGTCAATCATCCATCGTAACCGCAGTTATCCGAAAGTCAAGAGCGCCGTCCGATCGGTCAGTGCGGTAATCGAACCAGCGCGCCAGCGCGCGCGGCCGAGCGGCGAGCGGCGTCGATCAAACCAGCGGCGGCACGCGCCTCGGCGAGATTTTGCCGCGCGATCGCCCCTCCGGCGCCCTGCCCCAGCGCCGCGAGGAATTCGCCCGCCATCCCGGCAAACCACGCGGCGTGATACGAATCATCGGGCTGGTCGGCGACGGAGTGATCTTCGATTTTTCCTGACCGTTCGGTTAGAAACACCCGGTCGCCCTCGATTTCGAGCATCGCCCGGTCGCCATAAAGCGACGCCGAGGTCCGCCGCACGCTGGCGCGCCACGACAGATGGATCGTGGCGAGCCGCCGGCCGGGAAATTCGATCCGCAGGTCCGCGACGTCCTCGGCCGCGGCGCCGGGCGGCGAATCGATCCAGGCGGAAACGGCGAGTGGCGCGACGCCGCCCATCAGCGATTGCGCCAGGTAAAACGTATGCCACCCGTGATCGATCAGGATTCCGCCGCCGGAGCGGGAATCGGTTCGCCAGCGCTCGCCGTTCACGGTCGAGCCGCCCGCGCCGGCCGGACCCGAGCGCAGGCGGGTAAGCGCCAGATAGC
>JAJXYM010000321.1 GCA_021780585.1 Deltaproteobacteria bacterium | reverse complement strand
AACTTCGTGAGCGAATGGTTCGGCCATCGCGTCTATCCTTCAATAGCGAACTCACGTCGAGCTTTGAACGACCAGCAGCGCGAGCGCTGCCCGTTTCTTTCAGAGATAACCGAGAGCGAGCAAGCTTGCGTCAAGTCCGAAAGCTCGCGGGGCGTCTGCACGATCAGCAGCGCCAGCAACGGCCCGCGACAGGATTGGCTCGTGTGCCCGTACCGGGCGATCGATGAGGAAATTTTCTCAACCGTTGCGCGCCGCCTTTTCGGACTCCCTGCCGGGGCCGATTGCATGGTAGTGGCGGCTCCGAGCCTTGCGCAAGAGACGGTTAGGAAACGCGTGATAGCGAAGCTCGAATCCCGCGATAACGTGATCGCTTTTCTCCAAGCAAGGATCGGCGGCGAGATTTCTCTCTCTGCGACTGAGCGGTCACCAGAACTTTCATTCGATACAACGCTTGTTCAATTGGCTCGCTCTGCAGACGGAGCCTGCGTCGCGAATCGTTACGCATTTCTCGAAATCCAAACGATGGACTTTCATGGAACCTATCGCAACGTGGTGAAGAATCTGAAAGACGCCCTGCGCCTTCATCGCGGCGAATTTTCGCGCACCGTCGGACAGAATCAGCATTGGCTTTCTGATCGAATTGAGGGTCCGAATATCGCGAATGTTTTCAAACGAACCTTCTATCAAATCATGCTCAAATTTCAGATCGGAGCACATTCATCATGCTCCGGCGCGGCGCTCGCAATACCGGCATCGGTTTGGGATAGCTGGCAGCGCCACCTGGGTCGGCCAGAACTGCGCAGACTTCCGGATGGCGTGCTGCTCATGAATACAGGGGAGCCGGAGGCGTCAGCCCGCAAGTCCTGGATTTACGTGTTCGATGTGATCGAAGGGAGCCGTCCCACGCCCAACCGGCTCGTCATCAAACATACGATCGCCACCGACGCCGCATCCCTCGCGCATTATGCATTCACCGTCGCTCCGGAAGCGGCGATTGGGCAAAGCGGTTCTGTCGATCGTTTGCTTGTAACGGTTCGGCAGCGGCTTGCGACGTGGTGGCCGGAACTCGGCGCGATTAGCTAATCGCCCGAGGTCTCCAGGAAACCATTTGGGAAAGGGTGAAATTCTTCAGCCTTGGCGGGAGGGACGGGGCGCGCGATAGTCCACGCGCCCGGAGGACTGTGCCGCGCGTCGCGTGGCCGCTCCGGGCTTTTTGATTTGGACGGATACGGAAAATTCGGGCGCGCGCGAAACCTACGCGAACAGCATCTCGGACATCGAGCCGCCCGGCGGGATCATCGGCATCACCGCCTCTTCCTTTGGGATCACGACGTCGATCAGCACCGGGCCGGGCGTGGCGAACGCCTCTTTCATCGTGGCCGCCAGCTCCTTCGACTTCTCGATCCGGAAACCCTTCGCGCCGTAAGCGTCCGCCAGCTTGACGAAATTCGGCACCGACATCGCGGAGTACGAATAGCGCTCCTGATAGAAGCGCTCCTGCCACTGGCGCACCATCCCGAGAAAATAGTTGTTCAGGATGACCACCTTGATATCGACGCCGTACTGCACCGCCGTGCCGAGCTCCTGGATATTCATCTGGATCGAGCCGTCGCCAGAAACCACGATCACCTTGCGATCGGGCGCGGCGAATTTCGCGCCGATTCCCGCCGGCAGGCCATAGCCCATCGTGCCCAGTCCGCCCGAGGTCAGCAGCGAGCGCGGCCGCTCGAACGGAAAGAGCTGCGCGATCCACATCTGATGCTGCCCGACGTCGGTCGCGATAATGCAATCGCCCTTGGTCAGCCGATGCATCTCCTCGATCACGTGCAGCGGCGAGACCGAATCGCGCTCCTTATCGTTGCCGTTTTCGTAAAGCGGCCGTTCGCGCTTCCATTGCAGGATTTGCTGGTGCCATTTCGCCCACGTCGCCTTGCGCTTGCCGATACTCTCGCGCGCGCGCACGAGCTCGAGCATGTCGGTCAGGACGGCCTTGATATCGCCGACGATCGGCACGTCCACCTTGACGTTCTTCGAGATCGACGACGGGTCGATATCGATATGAATGATCGATTTGGCCTTGGGCGCGAAATCCGCGATCCGGCCGGTCACGCGATCGTCGAAACGCGCCCCCACCGCGACCAGGCAGTCGGTGTTGCACACCGCCGTGTTGGCGCCGTACGAGCCATGCATCCCAAGCATCCCGAGACACAGCGGGTCCGACGCCGGAACCGAGCCGAGGCCCATCAGGGTTTCGGTCACCGGGATGCCCAATCCGCGCGCGAGCGCCGTCAGCTCGGCCGCCGCGCCCGACCATTGCACGCCGCCGCCGACGTACAGCAGCGGCTTCTCGCTCCGCTCGATCGCCTCGACCGCGCGTTCGATCTGGCGCGGATTGCCGCGGATCGTCGGCTTGAAACCGCGCAGATCGACCTTGGCCGGGTAGCTGAACGTATGCTCGGCCTGCTGCACGTCTTTCGGCATATCGATCACCACCGGGCCGGGACGGCCGGAGCCGGCGATATAAAACGCCTCCTTGACGATGCGGGCGACGTCGCGCACGTCCTTGACGAGATAGTTATGCTTGGTGCAGGGGCGCGTGATGCCGACGAAATCGACCTCCTGAAAGGCGTCGTTGCCGATCAGCGAGGTGCCGACCTGGCCCGAAATCACCACCATCGGGGTCGAATCCATGTAGGCGTCGGCGATCCCGGTGACGGCGTTGGTCGCGCCCGGTCCCGAGGTGACGATGACCACGCCCGGCCGGCCGCTGACGCGCGCGTAGCCCTCCGCCATATGGGTCGCGCCCTGCTCGTGGCGGACGAGGACGTGGCGGATTTTGGAATCGAGCAGCGCGTCGTAGGTGGGCAGAATCGCGCCGCCGGGGTAGCCGAAGATCACGTCGACCCCTTCAGCGATCAGACTCTCGATAACGATTTGGGCTCCGGTCAGCTTTTTCATGGAACGTGGCTGTCTGGACATGGCCGCGGCGTAACTAGGGCCGAAAGTCCTATAAAACTACACCAGCCGATAGGGGCGGCACAACGCGCGGCGGCGAAATACTCCGATCCCGAGCGAATCCGGCGCCAGTTCATGCTCGGCCCGCGATCGCCGAACCGCCTGGCCGCGCGCGCGAATCGTCACCCCCGCCGCTCGCTCGTGGCGCGCGGCGCCGCCGTCGTCCGCCGCGCGCGTTCCGTTCAGAAGCGCAGGATAAAGCTGATATCACCCAGCCGCAGCTCGCTGCCGCTGCCCACCGGCACGCTGCCATGCACCGCCTGACCGTTGACGTAACTGCCGTTGGTGGAATTCAGGTCCATCAGCTCGAACGCGCCGTTGCGCCGGGTCAGACGGGCGTGGGCCCGCGAGACGCTGGCGTGGGGAATCACGACGTCGTTGTCCTCGCCGCGGCCGAGCGAAATTTCGTCCTTGAGCAGCGCGTATTCGGCCGGCACCGGATCGATCGGATTGAGCGTCGTCAGGCGCGCTTCGCCGCTCGGCACGGGCGCCATCGGCGGCGCGGCCCGCGGCGCCGGTTGCGTCGCTGCGCGACTCGAACCCGCCGCGGCGCGCTGGCCGCGCTCGCGCAGGAAGTCGCGCGCGCCCGAAACGATATTGCCGGCCGCGACCGGAGCCGCCGTGCGCTGCGCCTCGACGATCGATTTGAGCTCCTCCGCCGAGACCCCGAAGCGCATCCGCGAAAGACCGAACAGCGCCGCGAGCGCGATCAGCGGCACGGCCGCGTTCCACCAGCGGAACGAAATCGCCGCAAGCCCCTCGCCGATACCGGTCGCGCTCGCGCCGCCGCCCGCTGTCGGAACATTGATCGCCGCGCCGCTCACGCCGCGCACCTGGTAGGAGGTGTCGGCGCTGCCGGTTGCGCTGTTGTAATCGATCCGCAACTCGACGGCGCGATCGGTGCCGTCCTCGACCGGACGCGGCGTCTGGTAGGTCAGCGAATATTCCGTCGCGATCGAATGGCCGATTTCGCGCACCAACTCGGGAAAGCGGTTGGCCTCGGAGACGATGTTGTAGAGGCGGCCGTGCGTCGCCTGCACGATTTGCGCGTATTGCGGCGCGATGAACGGCGGCGGCGCGACCGCGTACAGCGTCAGTCCCGCCTTCTGCAGCTTGGCCGCGACCGTGGCCGCGGTCTCCTCCGTCACGTCCGCGTTGGGGTTCGGATGATGCGCCTGGTAGGCCGCGTCGCCAGTGCGGTCGGGCCCGTCTCCGGCCACATGCGGAGGGGCGTCGGAAATCATTATCACGATGCCCTGGGCGCTGGGCCGATAGGGAAAGGTCGAGGCGTAGGCCAGCGCGTCAAGCTGATCCTCCGGGATGTCGCCGCCGCCGCCAGCGTGCAGCCCGCCCACCCATTGGATGAACTGCTGGACGTTGGAGGTCATGGTCTTGCGATAGGCGCAATTGCAATCCGGATAGGCCGAGACGACGTAGTCCTCGAAGGTGACCAGGCCGAGGCGGTAATCGCGATTGTTGGCGGCGAGGTCCTGCGCGAACTGGATGATGTTCTGCTTGATCGCGTCGATATACGGCTGCATCGACTCCGTGATGTCCATCACGAAGACAATATCGACCGGGCGGCCCTGCCCAACGCCGCGGAAATCGAGGATCTTCGCCTCCACGCCGTCCTCGAAAACCTTGAGGTTTTCCACTCGCAGGTTGCCGACCGGCTGGCCATTCTGGTCGGTCAGGCCGAAATCGAGCTGGACCGCGCCGTCGGTGTCGAAATGCTCAAGGCCGGGATTGCCGATCGTAATCTGGAGCGAGGCGCGGGCGGCCGTCGCGCCGGCGGCAAGCGCCAGCGCGACAATCAGGAAGATGAAGCTGAATGGCGCGCCGCGACGCCGGCGACCCGGATTTATCCGCATGGCTGATTTTCCAAAGCGCTGACGACCACAGTCAAGCCCCCCCTTTCGCACGCCGGCCCATCCGGCTCCGCATCATATAACGCCACAAAGTCCTGTGCGACGAAGGGCTTACTTGCCTTCACTCTATCGTTAGGTTATCCCAACCCGTAATCCAGGTATGGCGGATGGTCCGGATCGAGTGAAAAATCTATCGTCGCGATGGACGGTGTTGGCGCTGATCGCCCCCCTCTTGGTGGTGATCGGCCTGATGATGACCGATGGTTGCAGCGGCGGAGGCGGCAGCTCCGGCACCGCCGCCGCGCAGCGTCCGCCCTCGAACAAAGGATACGCGGCGGTCGGCTTCGACACGGCGCTCGCGGGCGCGGGCGCGGCGGCGTACCAGCGCGTGTTGCTCAACGTCGTCGAAGTGCGGATGAACCCGATCAACAACGCGACGATCAGCGAATACGATCCGCATTGGGTGACCGTCGGCGTCCCCGCCGCGACGGGAGCCACGCTGGCCGCCGGCTTTATCAATACGGGCCTTGGTTTCGGCGGCATGCTCTTCGGCGGCACCACCCAGGCGCTGATCGGCCAGGGTCGCGCGGAACTGCAGATCGATCTGAACGCGCTGCAGAATATCGCGCAGATCTTCAATATCCAGAGCGTCACCAGCAATACCTATTACGAATTCGAACTGATCCTCGATCCGCTGGTTCCCGGCAATCTCGTGCCGACCTGCAGCGGCTCCGCGGGCGAAGGCTGTATCGCTTACAACGCCGTGCTCGATCCGTCGATCGCCAACAAGATCATCAAAGGGTACATCTCCGGCGGAATCGAGATCGCCAAGCAGAACATCTCGCCGGTCGTCGTCGGCCTGTATACCAATGTGGGCCCGCCGCCCTTCGGATCGACCGGCGTGATCACGATTACGCCGCAGATCTTCCAGATCAACAATCAATTGACCCAGCAGAGCCTGAATGCGGGCTTCACCAACCCGGGGCCGGTGCTGACCGGCACGATCACGGGAACCGTGCAGTATCCGGCGGGCAAGGGCGCGTTCAACGCGACCGCGCGTCCGGAAACCGTCACGGCGGAAATCAGCGGCACCGACCAGATCGTCGAGAGCGTGGCGCTACCGGTGAGCTGCAACGGCAAGGACACCTGCCCCTTTACGCTGTTGGTGCCGGCGACCAGCGGTGGAACCGCGTATGACGTCTATGCCGCCGGCAAAGTGACCAGTTTCGGGGTGGCCAGCAACCAGATCGTCACGGCCGGCGGCACGACCGCGGCCCCGACGCTGAAGATCGAGTCGCGAGTAACGTCCACCTTCGGCGGCAAGGTCACCGACGAATGCGCCGCCGGCGCGGCGATTCCCGCCGCCACGCTGCAGATTCTGGTGCCCGATCCGGCGGTCAGCGGCGCCGATTGCGCGACCTCTCCGGTCGGATGCGTTTCGGTGGCGACCGCGCAAACCGATGAAACGGGGAATTTCCCGATGCCCGGCAACGGCTTCCTCCACGCGCCGTTCAACCAACTGCCGGACGACAAGAGCGCGACCTACACGCTTTCGGTCACCGCCGCCGGCTTCAGCCCCTTCCTCGAACCGATCACGCCGCAGCCGAGCAAGTACAAATGCCCGGGAACCAATATCAAAGGCATCTGCAATATCAGCCTTGGACATGGCACGCTGACCGGAACGATCAACGTGCAGATTCCCGCCGGCGCCGCGCCGACCCTGCCGCAGGTCAACGTGCTGGTGATGGCTGAAGACCACGGCACGAACAATATCGAGAACGTGCAGGCGCTTACGATTCCGGCCGGCGCGACCAGCAATACCCAGGTGCCGTTCACGATGAACGTGCCGTTCAACACGACCACTCCGGCGGCCGCGCTCGACGTTTTCGCGACCGCGCAGGACGTCTTCAACGGCGTGCCGCAAACCACCACCGGCCATACCTACGGGGTCGCGGCGAACGTCCTCAACGGGGCCGCCAAATGCAGCGACGCGGCGAGCGTCGTCCCGAATATTCTGACGATCGAATGCGTCGGCCACGGCAGCGTGACCGGATCCGTGACCAACGTCGGCGGCGACACCAGCGTGGTGCTGTCGAAGGCCGCTCCGCCGCCTACCGCCGGCGCCACGCCCGGCTATGTCGCCGTGCAAACCTCGGTTATCGCGCCGCCGCCGTCGTCAACCTCGGGCAGTTACGCGATTTGCGCGCCGCCCGACGTCTATCAGCTTACCGCCTACAGTTCCGGCGTGGCCGGAACGGCGGCGCCGGTCACCGTTTCGACGCCCGTGCCGATCTCGCCAAGCCCGACGCCGTGCCCGCAAGTCTGCGACTCGGGCCAGGGTTCAGCCTGCCTGATTTGCAACGGCACTCAGGGTCCGGCCGTACCGGCTCCGTAACTCCGGATGGAGCGCGCATCGATGAATATTGCCGCGAAAACCATCCGGAGCGCCGTCGCCGCCGCGCTCGCCCTATGGGCGCTGACGGCGGCTGGATGCAACGGTTTCGGCACGACCGATATCACGCTGCCGGGGAATACGCCGAATATCCCGCCGCAGAACAGCTTCCGCGTCGTCGGACAGGTCGGGACTCCGTTCGTCGCCACGATCGCGGATGCGCGTTCGACCTGGGTCGTGCCGGGCGTCGTGCCGCTCAATATCGTGATCGTCAACAACGCGCCCCCGGTGCGGATCAGCGTCAACAAGCTGGTCAGCGACAATTCCCTGCTCGGAGTCGAAGTGATCTCCGGACTGGGCGTGAAGCAGCTCGGTTCGACGGTGGCTAACTTCGGCCTGGCGGTCGGCAACTACGGCATCGCTCCGAACTTTCCGCCGATGGCGAGTCCGGACGTGCGCTTTTTCGTCAAGGGTCCCGCCGAACAGATTTTCGACGCGCTGATCGAGGACGAGCAGAACGCCTACGTGGTCGAAGCGACCGCGCCCGCGATTGTCCTGTTCGATTCGCCGTCGGGCGGAACGGGCGCCCGGGTCGACGGGACTTTCACCGAGGTCGGCTTCCTCGGCGGCTTCAGCATCGACCTGATTTACAATCATGTCCTGGTGCAGAGCGTCTACACCGGAGTCGAGGCGACGCTCAAGTTTCCCTGACGCCGCGGACCGGCCGCACGGAAACGCGTGGAGGCGCGGCCGCTCCCGAAATTACGCGCGAAGCGGGAACCGCGGAGTTCCGCATTTGACAGTAAGGGTCTAAAATCATATTTAGCCTCACGTGAAATCGGACAGGCGTAAATCGGGAATGACAGACGCATTCACCAGCAACAGACGCTCACGGACGGCGCGCCCATGAAGTCGGCGGCGCGCAAAATATTGATGGTAGTGGCGGCGATCGTCCTGATCGCCCTGATCGCTCCGGGCTGGCATTACTACCAGTACCTCGAGAGCCACGTTTCGACCGACGACGCCTACGTCGACGGCACCGTCGCGCTGGTCTCGTCGCGGATTCCGGGCACTGTGGCCAAGCTGTTCGTCGAGGAGAACTGGCGCGTCAAGGCCGGCGATCTGCTGCTCGAGCTGGACCCGCGCGACTACGAGGTGCGGCTCGATCAGGCCGACGCGGTGCTGGGCCGCGCGCGCCAGTCGGTCGATCAGCTTTACGCGCAGCTCGCCGCCGCGCAGGCCGGCTACCGGCTGGCCGACTCGCAGCTCAAGCAGGCCGAGATCGACTACCAGCGGGCGCGGGCGTTGCGCGAGCAGGGCGTGGTGTCGCGGGAATTTTACGATCAGTCGACCACCGCGTACCGCGTCGCGATGGCCGACCGCGCGCTCGCCGAGCATCAGGTGCAGCAGGCGCAGGCGGCGCTCGGCGGCGAGAGTGACGTCGGTCTCGACCACTCGCGTTATGATCGGCCGATCGTGCAGCAGGCGCAGGCGGCCGTCGACGCCGCCAAACTCGATATCAGCTACACGAAAATCCGCGCGCCGCTGCCCGGAATCGTGACCCGCAAGAGCGTCCATGTGGGCAATCGGATTCAGCCGGGCGAACCGCTGATGGCGATCGTGCCGGTCGATCGCCTTTACGTCACCGCGAATTATAAGGAAACCCAGCTTACCGACGTACGCGTCGGCCAGACCGCCGAAATCGAGGCGGATATCTATCCGGGTTACATCTACAAGGCGCACGTCGATTCGATCAGCGTCGGCACCGGCGCGGCGTTCGCGCTGCTGCCGCCTGAAAACGCGACCGGCAACTGGGTCAAGGTGGTCCAGCGCGTGCCGGTCAAGATCGTGCTGAACGAGCCGCCGCCGTCCGACAAGCCGCTCCGGATGGGGCTCTCGGTCGAAGTGACGATCGACGTGAGCAACACGAGCGGTCCGCTGCTGACCTCGACTCTGCAGCAGCAATACCATCAGGGTAAGGGCAATCCGGCCTACGCGCCGGAGAATCTGCAGGCGCCGCTGCGATTGCCGCCTGGAATGACGGGAGACTCCGATCAACCCGCGATCCAGCGCTGATCCCGACGGACGGCGTTCGCGGCGCCTTGATCTTCGCGCGCCGCGGACGCGTTTCGACGGCGCCTCCTGATGGATTCCGGCGCGGACGCCGCAAACCGGATGGCGGACGCCATTCGCGGGCGCCTGGCCGGATGGCTGGGCGCGCCGATCCCGGCGTTTCGCCCGCTCGATTCCGGTTGGGAGACGACGATCTTCGAATTCGCGCTGGGCGCGCGGGCGCGGCGTGAAATTGAAATTCCAGTGGGCGCGCCGCTGGTGCTGCGCTTTTACCAGGGCACGCGGGCGGACCTGAAGGCGGCGCGTGAAAGCCGCGTGATGTTCGATCTGGCGGCGGCCGGCTATCCGGTCCCGCGTCCCTACGCGTTCGAGCCGGACCGCGCGGCGCTGGGCGCGCCGTTCCTGATCATGGAACGGGCGGCGGGCGGACCGCTATTCGCGATCACGAGTTTTCCGCAGGCGTTTCGCACCTTTTCGCTGGGCTTTCCCGGCTTCGTGCGGCTTCAGGCGCGGCTCCATCGGATGCCGGCTGAGACGATCGCGGAAGCGACGCCGGCGGCCGGCGACGAGAATGCGCCGCCATCCGCGACTGCCGCGCCGCTGCTCGAGCGGATGCTGGCGACGATCGCCGGCCGGGTCGAACGCGGACCGCTACCGGGACTCAACGACGCGCTGCTCAAGCTCCGCGCAGCGGCGGAACGTTATCGCTCCGGGCCGATCGCGCCGCTCCATCTGGATTACCATCCGCAGAACGTGATCGTTCGCGGCGTCCGCGTTACCGGCGTGATCGATTGGGTCAACGCGGATCGCGGCGATCGCCATCTGGACGCGGCCACGACAGCGGTGATCATGGCGACCAGCGCGATGGATCGGCCGCGCTGGATGCGCGACAATCCGGCCGGAAATACGCTGCGCCGGCTGTTCACGACGCTCTATATTCCGGCCTATCAGGCGCTCGCGCCGATGGACCTCAAGCGTTTCCGTTACTGCCAGGCGGTGGCGGGACTGTTCCGCCTTTCCACGTTCGGGATGATGCGGGCGCGCGGGCCGGAAGCGGTTGGCTATCGGCCCGAGGCGATCGGGCATATCACCGCTGACGTGGTGCGCCTGTTGACCCGCTATACCACGCGCAAGGCGGGCGTCGCGGTGGCGATTCCGCCGCCCCGCGCCTGAATCGCCGCGCCCGCTGAATCCCTGACGAAATTCCGCCGGAACGAGAGTCTGGAATCTCGCGGCGACGCCGTTCGACCAAAGGGTCGTCCGCGGGACGGACGCCGCCGCGCCTACCGCAAACCTGATCAGTCCGGACGCGGCCGGCGCGATCGCCCGGACGGGCGGCCGCCGTGCGCCGCGGACGCCGCCGCGCCCGCCCGATCGTGCGATTCAGCCCACGAGCGGCCGGTGCGCCGGAATTCGAGGCGCATCGGCGTGCCGACATTTTCGAGTTCGAGCGCGGCGCGGAAACGATTTTCGAGGAAGCGCACGTAATGGACCGGGATGTCGCGCTCCAGATTGGCGAAGAAGGTCAAGCGCGGCGGCGCGCTGCCGGTCTGCGTCACGTACATCAGGCGCAGCCGCCGCCGTCCGACCAGCGGCGGGTCGGTCGCGGCCGAAACCTCGGCCAGCACGCGGTTCAGATGGGCGGTTTGGAAAGCCCTGTGCCAGGCGTCGCCGGCGCGCACCGCCGCCGGAATGATCCG
>JAJXYM010000352.1 GCA_021780585.1 Deltaproteobacteria bacterium | reverse complement strand
GGTGGCTTTGAACGTCAACACGTTCGGCCCGCTCCCGTTCGCAACGAACAGATAGCCCGTGCCCGGCGGCGGTATTGGACTCGCGGTCGCCGTGGGCGTGGCCTTGTTGGAATTGCTGTCCGGACCGCAGGCCGCGACGCCCAAGGCGAGCGCCGCCGCCAGAATCGCGAGCGCCATGCGTCCATTTGGCTGTGATTGCGCAAACCGGCCGTCGCCCATATCAAACTCCTCCTTCAAGCTGCCTGCATATGCATCAAATCCAAAATTGCGTGTCAAGTCCCGATAGATCATTCAATAGATAATAAGAACATTAAATAGATTTGCCTCGATAAGGGATTGTTTGGATTCCAATAGCGACAGCTTCTCGGAGTGAATCCCGTGTCATTCGTCGGCGTCCGCGTCATTGGTCTGGCGATGGCGGTCCGTACGGAACCTTGAACGCGAAGGTTTCCGATCCCGCGCCTGGACTCGCGCCGCATGCGCGCATCGCGCCTCAGGCTTGCCGCGGACTAATTACCCGACCGATTGACGAATTTTCCGCTTGACGGACGGTGGCGGCTTTGGCTAGTCAGGCGTCTCCCAAAGCAAACGCTTGGAAGGTGGAGGTGGGTAAATTTGCAAGCCGCGCGCGCGGGCTTCGCTGACGCCGGGGGAATGGCCGGCCTGGCGAACGGCGCCGTCGAGCGACAGTTGGGTGGTCGCCGCATTACGAATTGCGCGCGGCGGGGCGAAGACCGGGAACCAATTCGGACGAAGCACGGTTTAACCGACCGTCGCCGACGACGGCGGCTGATTCGACCCAAGACCGGCTACGAGAATTTTCAATTTGCGTTTTTCGCCAATATTTCGGCGTAAAGCACGACGAGGAGAATTCGGAGGAGTTTTGCAACGATGAGGAAGTTAGTTTGGGGAGCGATGCTCGGGATGCTGGTGGCGCTGATGCCGGCGCTCGGACGGGCACAGACCGCGACCGATATCAGCGAACTGCAGAAGTTCCTGCAGGACACCAAGGATCAGGGCGACCTGCCGGTCGGCACGAAGATTACGATGCAGAACTGGCAGCAGTACAAGGCCTTTATGCCGTTCGGGATGGTGAAGCTGTTCCAGGGCGGCTATCAGTGGAAGATGCCATCCGACGTGGAGATTCCGATCGGACCGGCGCACTTCGGCAATCTGCCGAAGACTTTCGTCGAGGCGACCGAGAAATACGGCGCGCAGGATTCCGTGCAGGTGCTGCCGAACGGCCATTACGTGCTGCAGAACTACCACGGCGGCGTCCCGTTCCCGAATCCGCAGGAGCCGAATCGAGGCTGGAAGGAGCTGGCGAACGTCTTTTTCGCCTACGCGCCGGCGATCGTCACCAGCACGCCCAACAACATGGGTAAAATCTGGTTCGTCGATCGTTTCGGCAACATCTCGGCCGACACCTTCGACCTGGTCTATCGGCAGAGCGGCTACAATACCGACCCCGGAATTCCGGCGGACGAAACCTATATGCCGGGTTCGTGGTACACCGAATGGTTCATGGAGGAGTCGCCCGAGCAGGCGCGCTATACGACCTCGCTGGCGATTTTTTTCAAGGACCAGGAGGAGCATCCGTTTCCCGATCAATACGTGTTCGTGCCGGCGCTGCGGCGTTCGCTGCGGCTTTCGACGTCCGCGCGATGCGCGCCGATTTTCGGCAGCGACTGGGCCAACGACGACGCCAAACTCAACGGCTTCAACGGCGCCACCTCGATCTACACGGCGGACTGGATGAGCGATCGCAAGGTTATCGAGCTGCTCGATCCGGCGATGAAGGCGGGCTACGACTATCCCAACAACTATGATCTGCCGGTGGGCTTCACCAAGCCCTCATGGGGCGCGTGGGAAGTGCGTCCGGCGTCGATCATCGACGTCCATCGGATCCCCAGCGAAGCGTCCGGCTATTGCTACGCGGACCGCGTGATGTATCTGGACAAGGAAGTCTGGTCGACTTTCTGGAACGACAACTTCGATTCCAATCACAAGCTGTGGAAGGTGTTCGCCTATGAGAACGCGCAGGGCGACATCCCCGGCCTTGGGCGCGCCTGGGTGGGAATCGCGGCGATGGCGTGGGATCTGCAAAACACGCACATGACGATTTGGAGCAGCTGGGGCAATCCGCATCAGCGGACCCATTACTTCAACCATCAGGCGCCGGCGGAATTTCTGAACGGCGTGAAGTATGGCAGCCCGTCGGGCCTGATGCAGATCATGCGCTAGCGCGCGGAACGGCTGGCGTTCGCGTACCGGGAAACGGCGCGGGCCCCGCGGTCCGCGCCGTTTCGCCTTCGCGGGAGGGGCGGGCGCTCAGGGCGCCACGCATCCGGGGTATTTGAACGACGCGATGCGCGTATTCCAGTTCGGGCCGTCCTTGCGTCTGGCGATATACTCAGTCGTATACCAGAAAGTGCAATCGTCGGCCGGATCGATCGACATCGCGCTGTAGTCGCCCCATCGGTAGGAGCCGAGTTGCGGCGCCGCGCCGTCGACCACCGTGGTTTCGGCTTCGAGCGTTCCCGCCGGGTCGGCCGGCGTGCGGCCGGCGACGCGAATTGCGGGAAACAGGAATGGCGAGGAGACGCTGTAGCCAATCGCGATATCGCCGACGGCGTCCATCCCGCCGCTGCTCATCCAGCGCCATTGCGGATTCGGCGCGTAAGCGCCCTGCTGAAATACGGTCGGCGTGGTCGAGAGG
>JAJXYM010000429.1 GCA_021780585.1 Deltaproteobacteria bacterium | reverse complement strand
GGATCGGCGCCGGGCGCCAGCTCGAGCGTGACGCGCGCGGGGCGCGCCGACGCGACTTCGATCGCGAACTCCGCGCCTCCGGCCGGGCGCGCTGGCGCGCCGTGATCGCCGAATGCGGATTCGCCCCGGCCGGACGGGGCCGGGGGCGCGTGATGCTGACGCCCAAGCGTGTCCATAAGCGCAGCGACCATCGGCGCCATGCCCGCATAGAGGCGCGCCGCCTCGCCGATCAACTCTTCGAGGCCGGCGCCCAGGTCGGCGAAATTCGCCCCGCCGGCGCCCGATCCGTTTTCACCCATGACGCGAGAGCCGCCGGGCCGCGCGCGGTCGAGCGCCTCCGCCGCCTCGCGTCCGGCGCGCAGATGGTCCTCGACGACGCGATAGGCCGTCGCCACCGCCGCGGCGATTTCGTCGTCGAGCGGCGGCTGCGCAGAGCCCCGGGACGCGGAGGGTTCGGCGTCGGCATAGCCATTTGCGCCTCCGTTCGGACTATGGCCGTCGAAAGGCGCCTCGGGCGCGGCCGGCGGCCGATGGAGGCCTGACCAATTACGTAGCGGCGTGGCGCGTTCCGGATCCTTGCGCCGAAAGCGTTCCTGATCGCCCATTTTCTCCCCCCGCCGGCCGAGCCAGCGATACGCCGCGCCGCCGCCCGGTCACGGATGGTCATAGCCAACGATTTCGTCGAGCGCCGGCGAACCACTGAGCGCATGCGCCGCCAGCCGTCCCGAAATCACGGCCGCCTCGACACAGCCGACGTTGAGTCCGCAGGCGGTCCAATCGCCAGCGACTGTCAGATTGTCGTAACTGTTGTCAAGCGGTGAAATTCGAAAGCGAGTCGATCCCGGCGGGGATTGCGCATAGCGGTCCGACGGATTGACGTTCGCACTCCAGTATTGCGTCTCGAAGCGGGCTTCGCTCGGCTGCGCGCCGGCGGCCGGCGGATCGACTATCACGCTGGCGAGGCCGGCGCCGGCGACTGACGCCTGATACGCCGCTCCGGTTGACGCGGTCCCCGCCCGATCCGACGCGGCGGCGGCGGATGCGCCGGAGGCGCGATTCGCGCTCGCGGCCATCGCGCCGGCCGCGACGCCATCCGCCCGTCCGGCCGCGGCCTGGGCGGGCGACTCGGCCGGATCGGCCAGCAATTCCCAGCGAAACCCACCCGCCGGACCGGTCGCGCGCGGCCATAGCGCGGCGGCGTCGCGGGCGAGAAAACGGATCGCGTTGTCGCGCACCTCGGCCCGGCGCCGCCCGGCGTAATCCGGATCGGACGCGAATGACGGTCCATGCGCACGCTCGATCGGACCGTCCCCGGCGGCCGGCGCGGGATCGGCGAGCGCGCTACAGAAGTAACCGAGCGCGCGCGGCCGAACCGGCCAGCTTTCCTCGGTTATCAGATGGCCCATGTCGGCGAAGGTGTCGAACGGATGAACGTAGCCGGAGACGACGGCGCGCGGATCGGTCCATCCCAGCGTCGCGAAGTCCTCCCGCAGCCACACCTGGAACGCCTGGGTGGCGACGGTCGGCAGATTCTCAACCATCTCGCGCCAGCGCGGATCGCGCGCGATCAGCTCGCCGCATACGTGCGGAATCGCGCCCAGCCCAACGCCGAGCACGACCGCGTCGAAATCCTCGCCGACCTTGAGCGTGAGCGCGCGCGCCGCGCGCCGGTCGGCAAACGACTCGAAGTCGCGACCTTCCCGCGCGAGCCGATCGCCGCCGGCCAGTTGGGCGAAATCGGGTCTGGCGGGCCAGCAGGGCAAGCCGCGCACGTCGATCAAGGGCCTATATTCGCCGCCGTTGCGGACTTCGGCCTGCACAGCTAATTCAAGCGCGGCGACGTAGGGCCGTTCGCCGGGCGCGAGCGCGGCGGCGTCGGCCAGGCGAACGTTTTCGAGCCGATGGAAAAAGCGAAAGGCCGCGCCCCGGCGCTTCAATACCTGATAGAAGGGCGCGAAGACCACGTCGCCCATCCCGGCCTGCATCCGCCAGAAAAACGCGCCGCGCCAGGTGAAGAACATCCTGAGCGTGCCGCGCAGCGCCACGCTCGCCGCCTGCCGCGGACGGGTCGCGTCAGCGCCGGCGTAAGCGAAAGCGAGATCGTAAACGCCGTGCATCAGCGGCGAATCGAGCGCGCTCGCCGAGGCCCCGTTGAGCTTCAGCCAATCGCGCAATTCATAATTATCGATCGCGTCGAAGCCGCGCGGATCGGTGGCGAGGCCGAAGCGCACGATCCCGGTCATCACGGCGAGATTAAGGTCGATCACGTCCCACAGGCGGCGCGCGTCGGAATCGCGCGCGGCGAGCGGCTCGGCCAGTTGGCGAACGGCCGTGGCGACCGCTTCGACCAGACCGCGAAGCCGGCCGAACCAGGCCGGCGCGGCCACGCGAAAGGCCGTCTCGAGCAGGGCGAGCGCCTGCAGCGCGCCGGCCAGCGTCGTCAGCACGCCATATTTCAGGATTTTCGCGATCGCGGCGGCAAGCTCATCCGGCGATCGTAAATCGAATGGCTGGCCGGCCGCGCTTGACGGTGACGCTGCGCCCTCGAATTGCAGGCTGGCCAGCGCCGCCCGCACCATCCCGGCGATCTGGACCAGATAGCCGGCGATAGTGAAGCGTTGGCGCGCCGACGGTGGATCGCCGGGCGATCCGGTGCGCGGCGCGAAGGCCGCTATCCACGGCTCCCATCCGCCCGCGGCCGTGCGCCCCATCACGCCCACCGCCGGTTCGACCGAGAAGGCGTCGCGCCAGTCGGCGAAGCGGCGTCCCGGATCGTCGCCAAGTTCGGCGTAGCATTCGCGCAGCAGACGAAAAGCGTTTTCGTAAAATCCCATCCAGATATGCAGGCCGTGCTCTTCGATCCGATCGGCCGGGCCGCGGCCCGAGGCGCCCTTGCCGCCCAGCCGCCATCCGCTCTGATAGACCGTCACCTGGAAACGACCGCGATGCTCCGGCCGAGTGAGTTCATACGCGGCGGCCATCGCGGCGCATCCGCCGCCGATTACGGCGACTTTGATAGGCTTATCGTCGCTCAAGCTTTCCTATTCAAACCCATGAATGTGCGAATGCGACCACAGAATTAACCAATCGGCAATCCCGGTCAATCGTTCGCGAGCGAAGGACAGGGACGTTAACCGGAGAGTGGCGGGCGGCGCGGCCCGTCGTCAGAGAATCGCGGCGAAGCGCCGCGCCAATGCGCACAGCCAATCTTCATGGAAGGGCGGCGCCACCAACGTCACGGCGAAGGGCAGTCCATTGCGGCGGAGAGCCGCCGGGATCGACAACGCGCAGAGGTCGAGCGGGTCGATAAAGCTTGCGTAAAGACCGAGGCGGCGATCGGTTTCGAGCGGCTCGGCAAGCGCGTCGCGCACGCGGTATACGGTCGGCAGCGTGGGCAGGGCGAGCGCGTCGACGCGCTCCCAATTGCGCGCCGCGCGGCGCGCCAGCAGGCGCATCCGATCGGCGGCCGCGAACAAATCGATCGCGGAATAGCGGGCGCCCTTTTCGATCGCGAGACGGGTGACCGGATGCAGGTCGAGGCGGTCGTGGGTGGCGCCGAGGAGCTCCTGAATCGCGGCGTAGCGCTCGGCGAGCCACGGACCGTCGTCGATCAAGGCGCCCGCTTCGCGCAGGGGCGCGAAATCAATTGGGATTGTGCGCGCGCCGCTCTGGCGGATCCGTTCGACCGCGCCGGCGTAAAGCTCGGCGGAATCGAGGTCGCCGTAGAATTCGCCCTGGTCCGGCGCGAGCACGCCGATCCGCAATTCGGTTCCGGCGGCTTCGCGCCGCGCGCGCCGCCGCCGCGAGCAGGGATCGGATTCGTCGTACGCCGCCGCGAGATTCATCAGTAACTGCGCGTCGCTGGCGTTGACCGCGAGGATCGCGAGTCCGTCGAGCGAGCGCGACGCGGCGGCGACGCCGCGCAGACTGAGCAGGCCGCGCGTCGGCTTGAGTCCCGCTATCTGATTCAACGCCGCCGGCACCAGCGCGGCGCCCGCCGTGCCGGAGCCCAATGCGAAACTGACGTGGCCGGCGGCGACCGCGACCGCCGCGCCCGAGTTGGCCCCGCCGGCGACATATTCGCCGTCGATCGCGTTGCGGCATACGCCGAGGTTGGAACGGGTGCCGGTGAGTCCCAGGGCGAATTGATCGAGATTGGTTTTGCCGATCGGGATGGCGCCTGCCGCGCGCAGGCGGGCGACGGCCGGCGCGTCGGTTTCGGCCAGGCGCCGCAAGCCGCGGCATCCCACGCTGGTCGGCAGGCCGCGCACGTCGATCGTGTCGGTCGCCGCGAAGGGTATCCCGTAAAGCGGCAGCGACGCGGCGTCGGCGCGGCGCTGATCGAGTTCGAGGCGGCGCGCCTCCTCCAGCGCCTCATCCATCGGCCGCAGCGAAATCCAGATCGGATTGTTCGCATCGGCCGCGACCCGCCGGTAGACCAGGCGCACGGCTTCGGCGGGCTTGACCGCGCCGGAACGGATAAATTGCGCCAGCGACGCCAAATCGAGCCGAAAATCGGCTTTGCCCGGGGCGCTCAAGCGACGAAACTTCCATCGATGGGCGCGGGCGCGAACGGTTTGACCGATAGGCCGCGGATACCCATAGGGAGTATGCATGCGTCGTCGCCGAATACCGCACCGGCGCGACGTGCGCGTCGATGTGGAAAGCAACGAACGTACCGGTTGGCTATAGCGGCGGCGATGCCGGCTATTTGCGCCCTATGCGACAAAACGCGCGCCCTGCGATGCCCTCCGCGCGCGCAGATGCCCGCGCGCCGGGCATCGGATGCGTCGCGGCGCCCGCGCGCGATCGTCGCGCGACGCACGCGAATTGAGCATCGGATAGCCCGGAAGTCACAAAATCATGCGATTCTGGTCAATCCCGCGCCATGCCCGGCCGCGCTAATCCCAACAATAAATTGCATTCCCGGCGATTTGACTATCGGGAATGAGTTTCGCGCGCGCCGATCGGGCGAGCGGCCCCCGCGTCGCAACTATGGCGCTTTGACCGCGACTCGGCCTATCCTCTGCCCGACAACGCCATTGCAAGCGCGCGGCGTCGCCTTGGCCCGCCGCCCGGAGGACGCCATGTCGATACGGCTTCGCCAGATTTGTCTCGTCGCCAACCGGCTCGCGCCGGCGCTCGAGGACTTCAAATCCGTGATGGGCCTCGAGGTCTGCTTCAAGGATCCCGAGGTCGCGGTCTTCGGACTGGAAAACTCCCTGATGCCGGTGGGCGCGAATTTTATCGAGGTCGTCGCCCCGGTCAAAGAGAACACCGCCGCCGGCCGCTATCTGAAGCGCCGCGACGGCGACGGCGGTTACATGGTCATCTGCCAGTGCGATTCCCATGCGACCCAGCTCGGCCGCAAGGAGCGCGCGAAGGCGCTCGGCGTGCGGGTGGCATGGGAGCATGAGTCGAAAACGTTTCACGCGATGCAGCTTCATCCGGCCGACACCGGCGGCGCCTTCTTCGAAATCGATTGGGACGCCAAGGGCGAGCCGGAGGGCAACTGGATGCCGGCGGGCGGCGCGGAATGGACGGGAGCGCGCCGGACGGAGGTGGTCACGGCCTATACCGGCGTCGAGCTGCAGTCGGCGGATCCGCGCGGACTGGCCGAGCGCTGGAGCGCGATCGCGGAAATTCCGCTGCGCAAGGATACGCGCGGCCGGTTCGAGATGCCGCTGGATAACGCCGTCGTGCGTTTCGTGGAGGCGACCGACGGACGCGGCGAGGGCCTTGGCGGCATCGATATCGTCGCCGTCGATCGCGCGCGCGTGATGGCGGCGGCGCGCCAGCGCGGATGCGCGACGGGCGACGATCAAATCACGATTTGCGGCACGCGCTTTTATCTCGTGTAGGACGCCGGCGGGCGCGCCGCGCGGCGCCCGGATCCACTGGTCATCGAAGACGTTGGCGGGGTCGCGTAATTCGCGCCCGCGACGGACGGTCGCCACGGTCTGGTTACGCTTGTGTTTCGGCGCGCCGATGCTATACCAAGGGATGAAACGACATTAGCAGGAGCATCGCGGCATATTAGCGCGCGCCGGTGTCTCTACCATCAAGGAGGGAACGCATTCATGGCTGAGTACGATCTTCACATCAAAGACGGCACGATCGTCGACGGCACGCGCGTGCCGAGCTTTCGCGGCGACGTCTGGATTCGCGACGGGCGAATCGCGCAGATTGGCGGGCGCGCGCCCGGCTTCGCCAAACGCACGATCGACGCCGACGGCCTGATCGTCGCGCCCGGTTTCATCGATCTGCATACCCATTACGACGCGCAGATCCGCTGGGATCCGTGGTGCACGATCTCGGGATGGCATGGCGTGACCTCGGTCGTGCTGGGCAATTGCGGATTCGGCTTCGCCCCGGTCAAGCCCGATTTCCGCGAGCGATCGATGCTCACGATGACGCGCACGGAAGCGATTCCGTACGACGCGATGAAGGTCGGAATGAAGTGGGATTGGGAGACGATTCCGGAATATCTGGATTCGCTCGACCGATCGCCCAAGGGCGTCAACTGTATCCAGTACATGCCGACCGCATCGCTGATGACCTATGTGATGGGTCTCGACGCGGCCAAGACCCGCCCGGCCAACGAAAAAGAGCGGCTCGAAATGGCGCGGCTGCTCGATGAAGGAATGGAGGCCGGACTGTCGGGCTTCTCGATCCAGCGGCTCGGACGTAATTCGACCCAGGCGGATTACGACGGTTCGCCGATGGTCACCGACACGATGGTCGATGAGGACATCCTCAATCTCGCGCGGGTGCTGCGCCAGCGTGACGACGGCTTCATCCAGATCACGCAGGCGACCGGCCATATCAAGGACGACCTGAATTTCCTCGAACGGCTGGCGGCGGAGGCGCGCCGTCCGATTCTGCATAACGCGATCGTGCCGACCCGCAAGGATCCGGAAATCCATCGGCGCAGCCTGCGCTGGCTCGAGCGATGCCGCGCCAACGGATTGCCGATATTCGGCCAGACCGCGACCGTGCGCAGCGGCTTCGCCTTCACCCTCGAACACTGGAACCTCTACGACGCGAGCAAGGCGTGGCGCGCGCTCACGACCGGCACGACCGAAGAGAAAATCCGCAAGATGCAGGATCCGGAACTGCGCGCGGCGGTCAGACGCGAAACCGACGAGGCCAGCCGCAAGCTCAAGGCGATTCAGGCGGGCGTCGGCGGCGCGCCGCAGCATCTGATCGTCCAGTGGGTCAACGACCAGCCCGATTTGGAGAAATACGTCGGCAAGTCGCTCGGCCAGATCGCCCATGAGGAAGGCAAGCATCCGATCGACGTGATGCTCGATCTGTCGATCGCGACCGGCCTCAAGGCGGAATTCCTCGGCCCCAATCGCGGCTTCAACTCCGATTACATGGCGGAGATGTTCACCGCGTCGCCCTATACCATCCCCGGCGTATCCGACGGCGGCGCGCATACCAAGTTCTTCACCGGCGGCGCGTTCACCACGGACCTGCTGCGATGGCTGGTGCGCGACGAGCAGAAACTCACGCTCGAGGAGGCGCATTATCGGCTTTCCGCCCTGCCCGCCCATGCGGCGGGCTTCAAGGATCGCGGGATGCTGCGCGAGGGCGCGTGCGCCGACGTGGTCGTGTACGACCTCAAGGGCCTCGACGTCGAACCCGACTGGGTGGGCGAGGTCGTCCATGATTTCCCGGGCGGCGAATGGCGCCGGGTGCAGCGGGCGCGCGGCTACCGGGCGATCGTCGTCAACGGCGCGATCACGTTCGAAGACGATAAGCCGACCGGCGCGACCCCGGGCAAGCTGCTGCGCAACGGTCACGCCTGATCCGTATCGATTTGGCGACGGCTGCGGCCGCGGACGTCAGAACGGCGTCCGCGGCCGTTTTTTTCGACGCGCAATTCAATTCCTCGGCGAAGCGCCGCACGACGGCGTCAGGCGACCCGCGACGGACTCCAGGCGTGGATTTCCACAGGCGCCGCCGGCAATAGCCAGTCGTCAATTATATTTCGCGAAATCTATATTACGCGCCACCGGCGTTTCGAACGCGGCGCGCGCGACGCCGGCGGCCCGGTAAATAGCCAGTCCAATCGCGCCATCCTCCGGGATTCGGCCGGCGAATCAGCCGCCTCGCCCGCAAGGCCCCATCCGGGCGAGGCGGCTGATTCACGCGGCGTCCCGTCTACTTGCCCGCCCCCGACAAATTGATGGCCTGCGGGCTGTGCGCGGCGTCATCGCTGATCGAGAGCTTCGCCCGACGGAGCCCCTTGGTCCCGGGCGTGAACGTCACCGTCACCGGGCAGCTTGCGCCAGGTCCCAGCGGGGCGACGCAGGCCGTGTTGGCGACGAATTCCGCCGGATCACTGGAGGAGATTCCGGTTATATTCATCGTCACCGGATTATGGTTGATGAGCGTCAGCACTTTGGGAGCGCTCTGAACTCCGACCGCGACCCGCCCGAAACCAAGCGCGGGCGGCCGGTGGAGCAGCACGCCCTGCCGCCCGATACCCTTGACGGCCACCGACTGCGCGCCGTTGCGCGCGTTGCTCTCCACCGTAATTCCGCTCCCGTGCGCGCCCGGCGAGCCGGGAGTAAACGTCACCGAAACCACGCAGGTCCCGCCCGGCGGCAAGGATTGGCCGGCGCAGCCGGAGGATTGGAACTCTCCGTCAGCGGGCGTGATCGCCCCCAGCGTGATCGGCGCGTTCTGATTGCGATTTTTGGGGTTGACGAGCGTGAAGAATCGGGGCGGGCTGGTTTGGCCGGCGCTGCCGAGCACCACCTGGGCGGGAAACGCGAGCGCCTTGGGTCGAACCATCAGCAGGGCGTTCGCGATCGGCGTCGGGGTCGGCGAGGGCGATGGTGATGGCGAGGGCGAGGGCGAGGGACTTGGCGAGGGCGATGGTGATGGCGAGGGACTTGGCGCCGGGGTCGTCGCCGTCAACTCCACGGTGTCGATGCCGAAGTCGGCGCAGTTTCCCGCGCAACTGGTAATACTGAATGTCACCGAAGTGATATTCGCCGCGGTCTGATCCAATAAGCCGATATAAACGGCGTCGCCGTTTGTGTCGCTGACCGCGGTGAAGCTGCCGAGCGGCGTGGCGCCCTGAAAGACCTCGATTTGCGCGGTGAACTGGGCGGGTCCGTCCGCCTGAAGCAGCGCCCCCGCGCCCGAAACGGCGGTTCCCAAGGTCAATGTCAGCGGCCCGTTGCCCGCGTTTCCGGTATCGGAAGTCCAAATCAGGCTGTCGCCCGCGGTGAAGCCGGTCGAGTTGCCCCAACTGCAAGGGCTGGCCGGGCATACCACGGAAACCAGGCTCCCGGAACCGCCCAGAGCGCCCGCGACGCTGATGCTTCCGGCCGAAGCGGCGGCAAAGCTCGCGCCGAGCGTGGTTGCGTCGGGGCCGAGCTGCGACCAGATCACCCAGTCATTGGCGTTCTGCGCGCTGGCGCTCGTGACGGGCACGACCGTGTCCGCGTTGGCGGGAGAAACCGCAATCAAGCTCACGGCGGTCAAGACGCCGAGTCCATAGAACAACGCCGCGCGATGCGCCAGGAAGCGCCTGATCGTTTGGCTCGCCAAAAAGCTTCCGCGCCGCGCGGACCGACGGGAATATGCCGCGGCACATAGTTCGCCAGCTTCCAGCCGAAGCGCCCGGCGACTCATGAGCAGACCGCTCCCGCATCGGTGCTGAAGGTACCGTTATCGGAGAACCAGTCGTTGACGCCAAGCGAAGGCGACTGCCGATAGAACCACGAAAAAAACGCCAACTCCTGCAAATCGTAAGCGAAGCCGTTCGGCATCGTTACCGGCGGCAGCAGCGTGCCGGTCAACGGGTCGCCCACTTCAAGATTGCTCTGGCATCCGGTGACCTGGCCGACCTTACCCCACGCCGGAGTCGGGTTGGTGCCGAGCGGATCATCCATCCATTCGCCGACCTCATGGCTTAAGACCGAAACGTTACCCGTGTTGGAAAGCACGCCGGTGGTGTCATACGCATCCACCGAATAGGTCTGCGGCGGGTAGCCATAGGCGTTGTGGTAGCTAAAAAAGCCGTTAGGCGGAAAACATTGCAATTCCGACGAGCTGCTGACCTGCCATACGTTGTACAGCAGTATCATCGGAAAAGTGGCGGCATTGACTCCCTGCGCGGCCAGGCTGGGAATCAGCGTGTTTTGCAAATAGGGATCGAACCAACTGTTGTCGATAAATCCGATGTTCCCACAGCCGTTGTATTGAGCGAGCGAACAGGTCAACCCGCTACCCGCGGGCACGTTTACAGTTATCGCGTTCAACGTGACCGGACTGAGCATCGTATGATAGCTATCGCCCGTCGTGACGACGTCGGTCCAGAAATTGCCGCGCTGGAAGGCGTCGATATATTGGGTTGAACCCACGTCGGTGGAACCCATGCTGAAGGGGGTCGACTGCATGATTGGCGATTGTTGCGTCAACACCACCGCCGTGCCCTTGGGCGAGCAGGCGGAATCCGGCGCGGACGGATCGAAGACGCCCCCGTCAGGCATGTTGATCTTGATCGGGACGATATAGGCGGGGACGCTGGTGGTCCTCGCGCCGTGAAAGAACGGACTGCGGCCCACCATCACGCCTGAATAGCTGTTGTTATCCACGGGCGACGTAACGCTGTAGCTCCACATCGGGACCGTGGCGTTGGCCGCAACCGCCTTGCGCACCATCTCACGGGTAACTCTGGAAGCCAGCGGAAAACTCCGCGAGTACCATCGCAGCGGACTGGCGATGGTCCCGGAACTATCCGAGACGGCGGCATTCTGCCCGTGCGTCGCGACCGCCGAGACCGCCAACACGAGAAAGACGCCGCAGGTGACGGCAAAATATCGCGTTTTCATAGCTTCCTAAATGGCCTCGACTAAGCCTATGAGATACAAAGCTAATTCTACAAATCGGTTATTTTCTGTCAACTCTTTATGCAAATAAATTGAATCACATCCAATTAAGGCTAAGCAGATATAATTGAGCCAAATTAAAAACTATAAGGCGCAAATTTGTCCGAAGGCCGCGGGGTCCGCTCCGGGACATCACGGTCAGACGGCCGCTCGACCCTTT
>JAJXYM010000438.1 GCA_021780585.1 Deltaproteobacteria bacterium | reverse complement strand
ATCGCCGAGGCCGATCGCGATATGGCCGCCGCGTTCGATCGCGGCGCCGGCGAGCGGAAACAGATTGCCGCCCGCGCACATCACCGACCACGGCATCCGCGGCGCGTCGGGAATAAAGTCCGCCATCGCCTCGAGGCCGCGCACCGTGCCCGGATTACCGGCGAACAGGCCGCCCTCGGTCAGCACGATTTGACCGTAGACCGGCGCCGCGAACAGACCCGCTTCGACGAACGCCGCCGTGGTGCGAATCGCGCTGACGTTCCACCATACCGCGACCGGCCGCACGCCCGCCGCGCGGATCGTGCGGGCGAAGTATTGCAGCGTGCGCGTGGTGTTGAGGTAGACGGTTTCGTCCGATACGAAACGACGATTGCGCGCGTCGTAGGCGTCGACATTGCTGGTGCCCATATCGATCGGCGCGAAGTCGGGCCGGGTCGCCGGATCTTGCGCCATCGCGACGATATGGCTCATCCGCGCCTCCGGCGACGGCAGCGTCCATGCGCCCAGCGTCGGCATGATCAGCAGATCGCTGGCGGCCTTGATGCGGCGCGCGGTGGCGGCGTAGTCCTCGGCGTGGGCGGAGGGCGCGCCGGAGACCGGCTCGCGCGCGTGATAATGGATGATTGCGGCGCCCGCGCGCCAGCATTCCAGCGCGTCCGCGCAGATCTCCTCGGGACTGAAGGGCACGTGGGCATTGCGCCTGCGCGAGGCGTATTCATTGATCCGCACTTCGATTATCAGCTTGTCCATCCCGATGCTCCCGAGGGGTGGCGACGCGCGCGGGCGCGTGGCGGCGCCGAATCAGCGTTTGCGGCAGATCGTGAGGCCGTCCGACACCGGAATCATCACCGCGTCGACGCGGCGATCGGCGGCGATAAAGTCGTTGAGCGCGCGGATCGCGCGGGTGTCGTCGGTCTGGCTGCGCGGATTGATCACGGCTCCGTTCCAGAGCACGTTGTCGATCAGGATCAACCCGTTCGGGCGCATCCGCGCGAGAACTTCCTCATAGTAATTGCGATAGTTGGTTTTGTCGGCGTCGATAAACGCGAAATCGAGCGTTTGATCGGCGGGAATCGCGCGCAGCGTCGCGAGCGCCGGTCCGAGCGTGAGCGTGATTTTCCCGGCGACACCCGCGCGCTCCCAGTATTTGCGCGCGATCGCGGTCCATTCCTCGCTCACGTCGCAGCACGTCAGATGGCCGTCGGCGGGAAGGGCGCGCGCGATGCAAATCGAGCTGTAGCCGGTGAACGTGCCGATTTCGATCGCCGTGCGGGCGCCGATCGCGCGCGCCAGAATCGTCATCAGCGCGCCCTGCTCGGGCGCGATCTGCATCATGCTCATCCGGCCGAGCTTGCGCGCGGTCTCCTCGGCGAGCTCACGCAGGAGCGGGTCGCCGTTATGGCCGTGGTTAATCAGATAGTCGTACAGTTCGGCGTCAAGCCGGAGAAATTTACCGTCAGCGGTCATGACCAAAGCCTAACCCTTCACCGACGATCGCGCCAAACCGCCGTCGCCCTCATCCGCGGTGGGCGCGGCCGCCAGCGCCGCGATTTCGCGTCGCATCCGCTCGGGATGGGTCGCGTTCCAGTAGACGCGGCCGCATCCGTCGCATACCGCGAAGGTCTCATTGCTGGCGTAAACGAAGGGCGGAACGCGGCGGCGAAGCGCGTCGCGGCCGACGATGCGCAATTCGCCATTGCACACGGCGCATCGCGTGAACGCCCGCCGACAGGGATCGAACCGGTATCGGGCGAGGACCTCTCGCAACTGCTCGCGAAAATCGTGACTGGCGAGATAAACCACGTCGGGCGCGGTGCGGATCCGCTTGTCGCGCGTGAGCATGATGCGGCCGTCGGCGCGCGCCCGATGGAGCAATTGCGCGGCCGTCAGCCGGTCGTCGCGGAGCACGTCGGCGCCGAGCAGGCGCAGCCATTTGGCGAGCCGGCCCAGGGTGCGGTCGGCGGCGAAGCGCGGCGATACGTCAGGTTCCGTCATGGCCGAGGGATATAGTATAGCAGGGCCGGGACAACGGTTGTCGGACCGATCGAGACTTAAAGTAACGCTTGAACTTTAGGGGGGGGTGCGCGATGCGTGAGCAGGCGGTGACTTTCGCTTCGGGAGCGCTGACGCTGGAGGGTCTGTATGCCCCGCCGGCCGCGTCCGGCGCGCGTGGCGGCGTGGTCTGCCATCCGCATCCTTTGTACGGCGGCGCGATGCACAATAACGTGGTCGAGGCGGCGCTGGCGGCGATGTGGTCCAAAGGATGGGCGACGCTGCGCTTCAATTTTCGCGGCGTCGGCCAGAGCGAGGGCGAACACGACAACGGTCGCGGCGAAGCCGACGACGCGGTCGCGGCGGTCAAGTGGCTGACGGCGCAGCCGGGCGTGGCGGCGGGTGGAGCGGTGCTGGCGGGCTATTCGTTCGGCGCGATGGCGGCGTTGGCGGCGGCGCCGAAGATCCCCGATTTGGCGGCGCTCCTGCTCGTCGCGTTGCCGATTGCGATGGCGGATCCGGCGGCATTGGAGCGGTTCGCGGGGCCGGTGATGCTCGTGGCGGGGGATCAGGACGGGTATTGTCCGGCGGTGAAACTTAAAGCGTTACATGAGAAATTGGACGGGCGCGCACAACTCCGCATAATCGCCGGCGCGGACCATTTTTTCGGCGGCTTCGAGCCGGAACTGCAAGCGGAAATCGCGGCGCTGCTCGCGGCGCTGTAACGGCGGGCGCGAACGGCGAAAGCGACGCCGGCCAATCGTGCGCAATCAGGCGTGGGCGGTCAGGGCGTCGCCACCGCGCCGACCGCGGGGGGCGTTACTTGCTGGCGCGGGTGGTCGAAGCCGGGGTGGACGGCGGTGCGGTCCGCGCGGCGCGCCAGACCGCGCCGAAGGGATCGGCGGGCGATCCCTTGGCGAGGGCGATAATGCGCTCGATCGTCGCGCGCAGGTCGCGATGGTCGAGCCGGTAGAGCGCGTTGAAGTTGCGCAGATCGTGGAAATAGATCAGGTAGTTGAGCAGGACCGCGTTGTTGATTTTTTCCTTGTCCAGATCGAAGCGTTCGAGGCCGGAGAGGGTCGGCTTGAGCGTGCCGTAGTCGGCCGCGATCGCCGCGAAGATCGGCGCCCGGCGCTTGAGGATTTCATCTTCGGGCAGGCCGCTCTGGTAGAGGCGCAACAGGCGCGCCTGCTCATGCAGGAGAAAGAGCGAGAATTTCAGATCGCTCTGGTAAATTCCGCGCGCGGCTTCGGCGTCGGCGGAGTGCGCGCCCCGGGTGGCCGCGTAGAACGCGATCGCGCCGCGCCCGCCGACGAAGGTCGCGGCCGATTCATCGAACATCACGTCGCTTTCGAGAAAATAGGTGCGATGGAACAGCTCGTGGATAATCACGCCGGCGAGTTCGACGCGCTTGAGCGCGAGCAGGTTCGAGAGCAGCGGATCGTTGAAAAAGCCCAGGCTGGAGAAGGCGATCGCCGGCCGGACGTAGGTGTCGAGCCCCTTCGCTTCGAGGCTGGCGGCCTCGGCGTTGGCGTCGTCATGGCTGAAATAGCCGCGGTAGGGAACGTCGCCGACGATCGGAAACCACCAGGTGTAAGGTTCCAGCGAGGTGCGCGGGGCCGCCATCACGACCCATACGATCGCGCCGGAATCGACATTGGTGACGGTGCGATAGGCGCCGCCAACCTCAAGGCCGAGCTGATCGGCGGCGAACTCGCGCACCGCGAGCGTGGTTTCGAGCCGCCCGCGAATGTCGGCCGGCAAATCCTTTTTCTCCAGCACGTCGGCGATCGGCTGGCGATTCCATAGCAGGCGCATCTCCTCGTACGCGGCGCGCGAAATATAGCCGACGTCGCATCCGGCGAGACCGGTCGCGAGCGCCAGCGCGGCAATCCGCCGGAGCCATCGACCAAGCTTCAATTGAGTCATCGTGGAGGAGCGCGCCGGATTCAATCGACGGCCGCGCGCGAATCGGGACCGGCCGCGGCGTACTGCAGCTCGAACAGGCGGCGATAAAGACCGGGGCGGCGCAGCAGCTCCTGATGCGTGCCGCTTTCGCGCAAGACGCCGTTGCTGAGCACCAGGATGCGATCGGCCTTTTCAATTGTTGACAGGCGATGGGCGATGACCAGCGCGGTGCGGCCGGCCAGCAGTTCGTCGAGCGCGATCTGGATCAGGCGTTCGGTTTCGCTGTCGACGCTGGAGGTCGCCTCGTCCATCACGAGCACGCGCGGGTCGTAGGCGAGCGCGCGGGCGAAGGAGAGCATCTGGCGCTGGCCGGCGGAGAGATTGGCGCCGCGCTCGCGGATTTCCTCGCGCAAGCCCGCCGGCAGACGTTCGACGAAGGGCATCGCCTGCACCCGCCGGAGCGCGTCGGCGACGGCCGGTTCGGAAAGTTCGGCGCGGCCGAGACGCACGTTTTCGAGAATATCGCCGGCGAAGAGGAAAACGTCCTGCTGGACCAGTCCGATCGCGCGGCGCAAGGCGGTCAGGTCCCAGTCGCGAACGTCGACGCCGTCGACCAGTATCCGGCCGGAGGTGACGTCGTAAAAGCGGTTGAGCAGCTTGATGATGGTGGTTTTGCCGGAGCCGGTCGGGCCGACGATCGCGATTTTGTCGCCCGCCGCGACGCGGAAGCTGAGGTCGCGCAGCACCGGCTCGCCCGGCCGATACTCGAAGCTCACGCGATCGAAGACGATTTCGCCGCGGCCGGCGGCCGGGACGCGCGGCGCGGCCGGACTCGCGATCGTCTCCGGCGTCTCCATCAGCGCTTCGAGCCGTTCGAGCGCGGCCAGCGCCGATTGCAGCGTGGTGTATTTCGAGGAGACGTCGCGCAGGGGCGTGAAGAACATCTGCGCGTACTGGATAAACGCGACCAGCGTGCCGAGGCCGATCAGGCGATGGATCGCCTCGCCCCCGCCGACCCACAGGATAATCGCGACGGTGAAGGAGCTGAGCGCCTCGACCGCCGAAAACTGGCCGGCCTCGTATACGTTGGCCATCATCTGGGCGTCGCGGCTCTGGACGTTGAGCTGATCGAATTCGCGCCGGGATTCGCGTTCGCGGGTAAAGAGCTGGATCACGGCCATGCCGCTCAGCGCCTCGGAGAGATAGGCGTTGAGCGCGGCGAAGCGTTCGCGGATTTCGCGATAGACGGCGCGCGAGCGGACGCGGAAAAAATTGATGATCAGGAGCAGCGGCGGAATCGCGCACAGCGCCCATAGCGCCAGATGGGCGTTGAGCCAGAAGAGGAAGGCGACGATGCCGCCGAGGGTCAGAAGATCGACGAAGAGCGTGAGCGATCCGGCGCTGAACATTTCGTTGATCGCGTCGATATCGGTGGTCATCCGGCTGACCAGGCGGCCGACCGGCGTATGGTCGAAAAACGCCATCGGCAGCCGTTCGACGTGCGTGAACAGCGCGCGCCGCAAATCGGAGAGGCTCAACTGCGCGACCATCATGGTGAGGTAATACTGGCCGTAGAACGTGACGAACTCGCCCGCGAGCAACGCGAGATAGCAGGCGCCAATCGCGAGCATGCCGTGGCGGCCGGCCGCCGCCAGCACCGGCGCGATCCATCGCGGCGGCGCGACGAGGCGGCGGGTGAGATAGATATCGATCGTGATCTTGATCAGATAGGGCTGCGTCAGCGCAAAAATCGAGTTGAGCGGCATCAGCAGCGCCGAGGTCCAGAACAGCCGGCGGTAGGGCCGCACGAACGACCATACGAAACGCAGCAGCCGCGTATCATAAACGCGATCGACTTTTTCTTCCGTTTCGACTCGCATCGCGCCTAATAGCCGGCCAGCTCCTCCTCGAGCAGTTGGCGGCGGAACAGTTCGGCGTAGAGTCCCCGGCGCGCCATCAGTTGTTCGTGCGAGCCGCGCTCGGCGATCCGCCCGTGGTCGAGCACGACGATTTCATCGGCGTCGCGCACGGTCGAGGCGCGATGGGCGACGACGATCGTGGTGCGGCCGCGGACGGATTCGGCGAGGCTCTGGAGGACGGCCTTTTCGGTTTCGGTATCGACGCTGGAGAGCGCGTCGTCGAGCACCACCACGCGCGGATCGTAGGTGAGCAGGCGGGCGATCGTGACGCGCTGTTTCTGGCCGCCGGAGAGCGACATGCCGCGTTCGCCGACGACGGTCTCCAGGCCGCGCGGCATCACCGCGAGATCGCCCTCGAGACCGGCGACGCGGGCGGCGGCGGCGATCGCCTCGGCGGAGGCGTCGATCCGGCCGAAGGCGATATTGCGGGCGATCGTGTCGGTGAAGAGCGTTGGCTCCTGCGGCGCCATCCCGATCGTGCGGCGCAGCGCGCCGAGCGGAAGATCGCGGAGATCGCGGCCGTCGAGCGTGATCCGGCCGCGGGTCGGCTCGAGCATGCGCGTGAGCAGCCGGGCCATCGTGGATTTGCCGGCGCCGGTGCGGCCGACGATCGCGAGCTTGGCGCCGGCCGGCACGCGCACGTTGATCTCGCTGAGCGCCCAATGCGCGTCGGCGGACGGTTCGCCGGCGCCGTTGACGGCGGCTCCATCGAGCGGCGCGCGGTCGCGCCGCTCGCCGTAATAGCTGAACGACACGTCGCGCCATTCGATCGCGCCGTCGATTTCGAGCCGGGTTTCGTCGCCCGCGAGGCTGGGCGTCGGCGCGGCGCTGAAAATCTCGTCGAGCCGCTTCATCGCGGCCCGTCCGCGCTGATAGATCGAGAGCGTCCAGCCGAGCGACACCGTCGGCCACGCGAGCTGGCCGAGGAAGCCCATGAAGGCGACGATATCGCCGATCGAAATGATTCGCGCCCGCACCAGCGTCCCGCCGTAGATCAGCACGATCATCACCGACGCGCCGACGGTTCCCTTGATCATCGGCATCATCGCGCCGCGCACGCGGGCGAGCGCGAGGCCCTGTTCGTTATAGGCGTCATTGACGGCGCGGAAGCGTTCGGCCTCGTGGCCTTCGAGCGAATAGGCCTTGACCACGTGGATGCCGGAGAGGCTCTCCTGAACCTTGGCGCCGATCGCGGCGAGGCCCTCCTGCACGCCGAGACTGCGCGCCATCAGCGTGCGCGTCAGCCAGCGCATCTCGAAGAACAGCGCGCCGTACGGAATCATCGCGGCGCAGGTCAGACGCGGACTGAGCGCGAACATGAAGGCGAGGGCGAAGCCGAAAGTGACGGGAGTGTTGGTGAAGCTGAGCACGCCGATGCCGACCATCATGCGCACGGCGCCGAGATCATTGATCATGCGCGACATCAGATCGCCGGTTTTGAGGCGCTGATAAAAATTCGTGTCGAGGCGGCATAGATGGGCGAACAGGTCGTTGCGCAGATTGTATTCGACGTCGCGGCCGCAATTGAAAATAACGAAGCGCGAGAACCACCGCGCGACCCCCATCAGCAGCGCGGCGGCGACCATCTCCCCGGTCAGGCGGACCAGCCGGGGATAATCCGCGCGAGTGATCGCGTTGACCGCCTCGCCGCTCAGGCGCGGTATGAAAGTGAGCAGGACCGCGGTGGCGATCGTGCAGGCGCTGCCGAAGGCGTAGCGCGCCCAGTAACGGCGGATGTAATCCCGGAGGCGCTTCATGGCGGCGTTGGCAGGTTATCAAAGCGCAGGCGGAAAATCCCGCCGCCCCGCGCGGGTCAGCGCGGACGGAGCGTGCGGAGGCGGCGTTCGTAGACCTTGGCGTACTTGAGAAAGACATAAAACGCCGCCGTCATCGCGGCGTAGAGTCCGCGTCCGCCGTCGCGAAAGCCGCCGCGCACGATATAGAAATTGAGGAAGCGCCAAACCGCGTGCGTGAACATTTGCACCGCGGCGAAGGCGGACGGCTCGATTTCGGCCGCGCCGCGCGTGCTGAAGCGGTTGATGGTCGCGACGTGGTCGGCGATATCGCGATAGCTGAAATGGAGAATCGGCGCCGCGAGCGCGCCGACCCGGCCGTTCACGACCACCTTGTCATGCGGATCGACGCCGCCGATATGGCCGAGCGCGCGCCGGAACAATCGCACCGGCCGATCGCGATAGATCGGGCGCGTGTAGTAATGGCCGAGATGGTGAAGCACGCGGCGGATGCGAAATCCGTCGGGCGCGCCGGGCGCGACGATCGCGGCGCGGAGCTCGCGCCCGAGATCGTACGTCGCCTGCTCGTCGGCGTCCATCAGCAGCACCCATTCCGAAGTCGCGTGATCGAGCGCGATCTGCTTCTGGCGGACATAGTCGGTGAAGTCGCGCTCGATTACGACGGCGCCGAGCGCGCGGGCGATTTCGACCGTGCGATCGGTCGAATGCGAATCCACCACGACCAGTTCGTCGCAGAATGACGCGCTTTTGAGGCACTGCCCGATAAGCTGCTCCTCATCGCGCGTGATTACGATCAGCGAGATGGTCGGCCGGGCGGACATCGTCATCCGGCCGGCGGTTCGGCGCGCGAGAGATGGGCGATCACGTTGGCCGCGACCGATTTGAAGGCGTCGCTCACCGGATGTTCGGGATGGACCGCGACGATCGGCTGGGCGCGGTCGCCGCCTTCGCGCAGCTCGCGCGTGATCGGCAGTTCGCCGAGAAACGGCACGCCCAGCGATTGGGCGAAGCTCTTGCCGCCGCCGTGGGCGAAAATCTCGTGGCGATGGCCGCATTTGCCGCACAGATGGAAGCTCATGTTCTCGATCACGCCGAGCACCGGAATCTCGACTTCATTGAACATCGCGACGCCGCGCTTCACGTCGAGCAGAGCGATCTCCTGCGGCGTCGTCACGATCACGCCGCCGGCGAGCGCGACCCGCTGGGTGATCGTGAGCTGGGCGTCGCCGGTGCCGGGCGGCAGATCGAGCACGAGGCAATCCAGCTCGCCCCATTCGACGTTGAACAGGAACTCGCTTTCGAGCTTCGTGACCATCGGACCGCGCCAGATAATCGGCGTGTCGTCCGCGATAAACATCGCCATCGAGATGTAGCGGATGCCGAAGCGCTCGAGCGGCACGATGCACCGTTGCGCGGTCAGGCCGGCGCGTCCCTCGCCGCCCATCATCATCGCGACGCTCGGCCCGTATACGTCGGCGTCCATCAGCCCGACGCGCCATCCCAGCGCGCGCATCGCCAGGGCTAGATTGACGGCGACGGTCGATTTGCCGACGCCGCCCTTGCCGCTCGCGACCGCGACGACATGGCTGACGCCCGGGATCGGCCGGCGCGGCAAAGTCCCGGCCATGCGCGGCGGCGGCGCCTGATCGATTTGGAGATTGACGGGCGGCGCGCCCGCCATCGCGCCGATCGCGCGGCGAATTTCGCCGGCGATCTCGTTGATAATCTCCGGTTTCGCCGCCGGCGCGGCCAGAATCACGGTGACTTCGGCGTGCGCCACTTCGATATCCTTGATCAATCCGAAAGAGACGATATCGCGGCTGAAACCGGGATATTTGATTTTCTTGAGTTCGGCGAGAATTTCCTGCGGACTCGGCATGCGCTTCCTGTTAATCGGGCCGTTGCGCCGACGCGCGCGTGGGCGTTCCGTCATTGCCGGGCTTGACCCGGCAATCTCTCCAGTTACCCCGGCGCGCGCGTCGGCGTTTCTGGATGCCCGGATCGAGTCCGGGCATGACCGAAGTCGCGCCGACGCGCGCGTCGGCGTTCCCCACGATGGTATCATTGCGCAATGTCGGGCAAAACGCCGGCGGGAGCCGAGCGGACGGAGTGGAGCGCGGCGCGTTTCGGGGCGCGTTACGGAACCGGCGCGGACGAAATCGCTGTGACGGCCGCGCGCGATCTGGCCGCCGCGCTCACCGTGATGCTGGGCGAGCGCTGCGCGGCGGCGGCGGACGCGAACCTCGCGCCCGATTCGATCCGGATTGACGCGCCGCGCGAGTTCGCGGATCGCGGCCCGATCGAAATTTCGGCCGCGCCCGGCGCCAACCTCTTGCACGCCGCCTGGGAATATCTCGCACGGCTCGGCGCGACGCTTCCGGTCGGCCGGCCGCCGCGCCTGCCGCGTATCGAACCCGCGCGCCTGTACGAGGTTTCGCCGCGCGCGACCGCGCCCGCGTTCGCCCGGCGCGCCTTGGTCGCGGACCTGATGACGTGGCATTACGAACAGCCCGATCGCTTCGCCGCGCATCTGGCGCACGACCGTGAGTTCATTCCGTGGATGGCGGCGCGCGGGATCAACGCCTTTTCGTGGCTTCGCCACGAACGCGACACGCGCCTCAAGATCGACGAACTCCTGCCGCTGATGCGCGCGCGCGGCGTCGCTCCCGAATATGGCGGCCACGTGCTGCAACTGCTGATGCCGCGCGGCGAGTTCGCGGCGCATCCCGAGTTTTTTCCGCTCGGCGCGGACGGTGCGCGCAATCCGCGCGGCAATCTGTGCGTCGCGAATCCGGACGCGCTCGCGGTCGTGCGCGACGGCGCGATCGCCTGGGCCGAAGCGAATCCCGAGGGCGCGATCCTGCATGTGTGGGGCGCGGACGTGCGGCAGGGCGCGTGGTGCCGATGCGGCGAGTGCGCGGCGCTCGGCCCGCGCCGCCAGTACCTGCGCGTGGTCAACGCGATCGCCGGCGCGCTGGCGGCGCGCGGAATCGCGACGCCGGTCGCGTACCTCGCCTATCATGACACGATCGATCCCGACCCCGCGCTCGCGCCGCTCGACAACGTGGTCGTCGAATGGGCGCCGCGCGAACGCTGCCACAGCCACGCGATCGACGATTCCGGATGCGCCGTCAACCGGCGCTACTTCGAGTCGCTGCAACGCTACGCCGAGTTGTTTGGCGGGCGCGTGCAGATCTTCGAGTATTACGCCGACGCGATTCTGTTCGGCGGGCTCGGATGCGCCACGCCCGCGGTGATCGCGCGCGATCTCCGCGCCTACCATGCGCTCGGCGCGTCCGGCGTCTCGTGCCTGACCTTCGGCGCCTACAGCCTGCTCGCCTATCCGATCAATCTGGAGGCGTTCGCGCGTGGCGCGCGCGCTCCCGATTTCGCGCCCGACGACACCTTCGCCGACGTCGCCGCCGGACTGCATCCGCAATGCGCGGCCGCGATGGCTGACGCGTATCGCGCGATCGCCCGCGCCTCGGCGTTGATTCTCGACCCGGGCGGCGACGTGATG
>JAJXYM010000175.1 GCA_021780585.1 Deltaproteobacteria bacterium | reverse complement strand
GAAAAAGGCGGGCGGATTCCGGGTCATATCGACGCTTGCAAGCGACGCGATCGGCGTCGCCCGGAGCGGTTCGCCCGTCAGTCGATCGCGCGGCGAATCGAGTATCGCCGGAATCAGTCTTCGGCGCGCCCTCCGCCTATTCCAATAGTATTCGGAGGTGGATATGCAGCGGCCTTTGAAAATAATCTCGCGCGACTTTCCATTGAGCGACGCGTTCGACGCGGAGATCCGCCGCAAGGCGGAATTCCTGGAGAATTTCTACCCGCGTCTCAGCGGATGCGAAGTGACGGTGCGCGCGCCCGCGATCAAGCATCATCGCAAGGGCGGTCCGTTCGTGGTTGGCCTGCGCATGACGGTTCCGGGCAAGGAGCTTAACGTGGATCTGCAGGCTCAGGAGGAACTCTCGCAGGCGATTCGCGAGGCGTTCGACGCGGCGCGCCGGCAACTGGAGGACTATGCCCGCGAGCAACGCGGAGCGGTGAAGACGCATGAACCGACCGCGCTGGGCCATATCGTCCGTCTCGAGCGGGAGCTCGGCTTTGGTTTTCTCGAGACCGGCGACGGCCGGGAGATCTACTTCCATCGCAACAGCGTGATCGACGGCGATTTCGACAAGTTGCAAATTGGCGCCGAACTCCGTTTCGCCGAGGAGGAGGGGGAACAGGGACCGCAGGCCAGCACCGTCATCCCCACGCGGCCGGCCTAGCCGGGCAGGGAGCGGCGGGCGGTGAATGAGGATCCACAATGACTAATGCGACTCCCGCGTAGCAGTGAATCGGAGTTCGGCGCGGGTCGGCCGCCAGGCGGCCGACCCGCTGGATCCGAAGCGCGGGGATGTAACATTCCGACGGCGACGACGATGAAAGAGCGCGTCTCGATTCCCACCGATGCGGTTCAACTGGAAGGCGAATTGGCCATTCCGGAGGGCGCGATCGGAATTGTGCTGTTTGCCCATGGCAGCGGCAGCAGCCGTCTCAGTCCGCGCAACCAGTTCGTCGCGGAGGCGTTGCGGAACGCGGGGATCGGTACGCTGCTGTTCGATCTGCTCACGGAGGATGAGGCGGCGGATCGCGAGAACGTCTTCGATATCGATTTTCTGGCGCATCGCCTGTCCGACGCGGCCCGCTGGCTGAAGAGCAGGGCGGATACGAAAGACTATTCAATCGGATATTTCGGCGCCAGTACGGGCGCCGCGGCCGCGCTGATGGTCGCGGCGAAGGACCCCTCCGCCGGGGCGGTGGTGTCGCGCGGCGGCCGGCCGGACCTGGCGATTCGACATCTCGCCGAGGTCAAGGCGCCCACGCTGCTGATCGTCGGCGGCAATGACTACGGCGTGATCGAGCTGAATGAAAAGGCCTGGCGCGTGCTGCGCTGCGAGAAGTCCCTGAAGATCGTTCCCGGCGCGACGCATCTGTTCGAAGAACCCGGCGCGCTGGAGCAGGTCGCGGAACTGGCTGGCGACTGGTTTCGGCGCCATCTTCGGGCGGCGGCGCCTGAGCGATGGCGCGACGAGCCGATCGTGTTTGCGACGCGCGCGGAGGCCGGGCGCGCGCTGGCGCAACGGATGCCGTCATACGCCGGGCGCGACGTGGTGGTGCTCGGCGTGCCGCGCGGCGGCGTGCCGGTCGCCAAAGAGATCGCCGCCGCCCTGCGCGCGCCGCTCGACATCGTGGTCGTGCGCAAACTGGGAGCGCCGGGACAGCAGGAACTGGGAATCGGCGCGGTGGTCAACGGCGACCATCCGAATGCCGTCTTCAATCAGGAAATCGTCGATCAGCTTGGAGTTTCAGCCCAGTACATCGAAGCCGAAATAAAACGGCAATTGCGCGAGGTGAAGCGGCGCGAGGCCGAGTACCGGCAGGGCCGCGCGCGTGTTCCGCTCAAGGGCAAGACCGTAATCGTCGTCGATGACGGCATCGCGACCGGCTCCTCGATGCGGGCGGCGCTGCGCGGAGTGCGGCGTCACGAGCCGGCGAAGGTCGTGCTGGCGGTTCCGGTCGCGCCGGGCGAAACAATCGAATCATTGCGCGGCGAGGCCGACGAGATTGTCTGTCTGGAGACGCCGTCGGATTTCTTCGCGGTCGGCCAATTCTACCGCGATTTCCATCAGGTGACCGACGATGAAGTAAGATCGATGCTGCGGGCCGAACCGTCCGTCGAGACCCGTCCCCAATCATAGTTATCATTCGTAATGGGAATCACGGTCGAGAAACTGAATCACGCGGTAAACTGATACGGCGCCCGCGAGCGGGAATACGTCGCCGGAAGCGGCGGGTTGAGGGAGGCGGCGCGCCTCATTCGTCGCCCACCGGCGGGAATGCGTGGGTTGAAAACGGGATGAATCTGGTGGTCGTGGCGGGTTCGGGACATCCCGCGCTGGCCGACGCGGTGGCCGAGCGGCTGGGGACGCGGGTCTGTCGCTCCGTGCTGAATCGTTTTCCCGACACCGAGCTGCACGCCGAAATCAACGGAAGCGTCCGCGATTGCGACGTCTATCTGGTGCAGCCGACCGGCCCTCCGGTGGACGTTCACCTGATGGAATTGTTGTTTCTCGCCGACGCCTGCCGGCGGGCGGGCGCGGGCCGTCTGACCGGGATAATTCCCTACTTCGGCTATGCGCGTCAGGATCGCCGGGCCAAAGGGCGGGAGGCGGTGGGCGGCCGGCTGGTCGCCGATCTGCTCAAAACCGCGGGTCTCGACCGGATTCTGGCCGTTGATCCGCACACTGCTTCGTTGGAG
>JAJXYM010000333.1 GCA_021780585.1 Deltaproteobacteria bacterium | reverse complement strand
ACCACCAGCCGCAGCGCGCGTCCGGCCGTCGGCTCCGGCGCGCCGACGGCTGCGCCGTTCGCGTCCGCGCCGGGTGCGGCGTCCGCGGCTTCGGTCTGATCGGCCAGGCGTGCGCGCAGCGCATGATAAATGAGCTCGAAGACCGCGCCGCCGTTGCGAAAGCGCACCTCGGTCTTCATCGGATGGACGTTGACGTCGACCTCTTCGGGCCGCAGCTCGACAAACAGGGCGAGCGCCGGAAAGCGTCCGCGCGGCAGCAGCGTCTGATAGCTCTGCGTCACCGCGCGCGCGATCAGCCGGTCGCGCACCGCGCGGCCGTTGACGTACGCCAGCACCATCCGCGGCGTGGCGAACGAATCCTGGCTGGTGGCGGCGAGTCCCCACGCGCGCATCCCGGATTCGCGCCAATCGAACGCGAGCATCCGGTCGGCGATGCGCGCGCCGAACAGCTGGCGCATCCGCTCGCCCGGCGTCGCCGCGCGCGGCAGATCGAGAATCGTCCGGCCGTCGGCGGCGAGCGTAAAGGCGACGCGGAAATTCGCCAGCGCGAGACGCTCGGCCGCCTCGACCGCGGCGGCCTGCTCGGCGGCCGGACGCTTGAGGAACTTAAGCCGCGCGGGGGTATTGAAAAACAGCTCGCGCACCTCGAGTCGCGTGCCCGGCGCGAGCGCGCACTCGCGCACGGTCGCGACCTCGCCGCCCGCGGCGACGATTTCGACGCCGGCCGCGTCGGCCGGCCGCCGCGTGCGCAGACTGAGGCGCGCCACGCTCGCGATCGAGGCCAGCGCCTCGCCGCGAAAACCCAGCGTGCGGATCGCCGCAAGATCGGCGGCGTCGCGGATCTTCGAGGTCGCATGGCGCCGCAGCGCGACGATCGCGTCCTCCCGTCCCATCCCGGAGCCGTCGTCGCCCACCGCGATCAGCCCGCCGCCGCCGCCCTCCAGCGCCACGTCAATCCGGCGGGCGCCCGCGTCGAGCGAGTTCTCGATCAGCTCCTTGAGCGCCGACGCCGGCCGTTCCACGACCTCGCCGGCCGCGATCCGGCTCGCCACCTGCTCGGGCAGAATATGGATTATCCGCTCGCCCATCGCGCCATTCCCTTCACAATGAAGTCGCGGCGGCCGGGACTCAAGCGCCGCGTGAACGGCTTCCGCCCGCCGCCAACGAATTGCCCACAGGCGCAAACGCGGCCTGTGCATGACGCGATCGGCCGGCGCCGGGCGCTTTGCATCGCGCGCCGGGACCGCTAGGATAGGCGGTTCCGGTCAGGCGCGCCGCGCCAGACCGGCAATTTCGTGCGACGCGGGATTTCGTCCGATGAGACATTGCGCAATTTGCGGCAAACGCCCTTCGGTGGGCAACAACGTCAGCCACGCCAACAACAAGACCAAGCGGCGATGGAACCCCAACCTGCAGGAGGTGCGCGCCGTGATCGGCGGCGGCGTCCAGCGCATCCTCGTATGCACCCGCTGTATCCGCAGCGGCCACGTCCGCAAAACCGCCTGACGTCCCGCCGCGCCCAGGCGGGCGGCCGCCGCGCGGCGGCCCCGCCCGGCTAGGCGAACAGTGCGTCCAGCTTCTCCGCCGGCCGCGCGATCAGCGCGCGCCCGCCGCGCATCACGATCGGCCGCTGCATCAGCTCCGGATGCGCCATCAGCAAATCGATCACCGCGCCGCGCGCGACGTAATCCTCGCCCTTGAGCCCCAGTTCGCCGAAACGCTTGTCCTTGCGCACCAGATCGGCGATCGGCCCCTCGAGCATCGCGGCGATCCGTTCCAGGTCGGCGCGGGTCGGGGGATTTTTCAGATATTCGACGGTGTCGAACTCGACACCACGGCGCGTCAGCAATTCCCGCGCGCCGCGCGATTGGCCTCAGCCAGGGTTGTGATAAAGCGTCACCCGTTCCATGTCGCCTTCCGCCTCCCGTGAAAATTCGTCCGGCGCACGCGCCGGATGGCGAGAAAAATAATCGATCGCCGCCGCCATTGCGAGCGCGCCCCGGCTATGCTTTATCGCTCTCGCATGAGTCGCGCGCGCCAAGCCGCGCCGCTAGAATCGGAGACGCGATGGAACCACAGCCGACCGCCAACCTGATTTCCGCCCTGCGCGCGGTCCGCCGGATCGGCCGCGCCGCGCTCGTCGCCCTCGCCGCCGCCGCGCTTGTCCCCGGCGTCGCGCGCGCCGGGCGGGTCAGCGGCGTGCTGCTGACCTATCAGGGCCAGCCCGACCCCAGCCGCGATCTCCATTTCGAGAACTGCGTCACCCGCGATATCTTCCTCGCGCCGACCCATAGCGACGGCTCCTTCGCCCAGACGCTGCCGCCCGGATGCTACAATCTGCGGGCCGAGCGCGGCGCTATTCTACGGAGCGGGATCCGGGTGGACGACGCCGCGGTTCCGCTCGGCCAGGTCAGCGAGCTCGCCCCGCTGGCGCCCGCGCGCCTGTTCGATCTGCAGGCGATTTTTCCTTCGCTGCTGACGAGTCCCGCGCCCTCGACCGCCTATATCTACACCCGCGACACCACGGTCGTGCCGGCCAGCGCGCCCAAGGTCGCGGCCCCGAGCTCGGAGAGCGCGTGGGTGCGCTCGCAGAAGGAAAGCGGAATGGACGTGGGGGCGAAGTCGCTCGCGCCGTCGGCGCGCCCGCGGCCGAATAATCCGCCCGCCGCGGGCGCGTCGGCCGCGCCCGACGCGAGCTACAATCCGCCCGCCAGTTTCGGCCCGCAGGGCCCCGCCGGCG
>JAJXYM010000310.1 GCA_021780585.1 Deltaproteobacteria bacterium | reverse complement strand
GAGCGCGTTGCCGGCTTCGCCAAATCGCTGAAGCCGAGCCCGCGCGGCGAATTGGAGATCACCGATCTCAACCGGCTCTATCTGGAGCGCGGCGAACTGACGGTGGAGAAGCTTGGCCGCGGCTTCGCCTGGCTCGACACCGGCACGCCGGATTCGCTGGTGGAGGCCGCCGAGTTCATCCGCGCGCTGGAGAAGCGGCAAGGCTTCAAGGTCGCCTGTCCCGAGGAGATCGCGTTCAACCAGGGCTGGATTTCGCGCGAGGGCGTGCTCAAGCTCGCCGAGAGCTATAAGGGCGATTACGGGGCCTATCTGCGCCGCTTGGCGGAGTAAGTGACCGGCTTGACAGAGAGGCCTGCGGTGGGCCTTCCTGCGAATGATAAGTTTCACGGGAGGGACTATGACCGCGCTGAGCTATGTGAGCGGTCCCAGCGAGGAGCCGCTGCTGGGGCTGACCATCGGCCAGGCGCTGGCCCGCGCCGCCGAGACCTGGCCCAACCGGCCTGCGCTGATCTCGCCGAGCCACGGCGTCCACTGGACATGGCGCGAGTTCCGCGCGCGGGCGCGCAACCTTGCCTCGGGCCTGCTGGCGCTGGGGCTGACGCGCGGCGAGCGCATCGGCTGCTGGTCGCTCAACCGGCCGGAATGGGCGCTGACGCAATTCGCCGCCGCCGAGGCCGGCCTCGTCTTTGTCACCCTCAACCCCGCCTATCGCCTGCACGAATTGCAATATGCGCTGACCAAGGTCGGTTGCGCGGCGCTCGTCACCGCCACAAGCTTCAAAACCAGCGACTTCATCGGCATGGTCAACGCGCTCGCCCCGGAACTGGCGCAAAGCCGGCCGGGCGCGCTGAAGGCCGACGGCCTGCCGGACCTGCGCATGGTCATCCAGATCGGCGAGACCGCGCCGGGCGCGCTGGCTTTCGAGGCTGTGGCGAAGGGCGCGCCGGACCAGTTCGCCGCGCTCGACGCGTTGGCGCCGGAGCTGCAATTCGACGATCCCGCCAATATCCAGTTCACCTCCGGCACCACCGGAAGCCCCAAGGGCGTGACGCTGTCGCATCACAACATCCTCAACAACGGCTATTTCACCGGCCGCGCCATGCGTCTGGCGCCCGAGGACCGCATCTGCATTCCCGTGCCGCTCTATCACTGCTTCGGCATGGTGATGGGCAATCTGGCCGCCGTCACCCTGGGTTCGGCGATGGTCTATCCCGGCGAGGGTTTCGATCCGCTCGCCACCTTGAAAACCGTCGAATCCGAGCGTTGCACGGCGCTCTACGGCGTGCCGACGATGTTCATTGCGGAACTCGATCATCCCGAGTTCGAGCGCTTCGATCTCTCCAGCCTGCGCACCGGCATCATGGCCGGCGCGCCGTGTCCGATCGCGGTGATGCGCAAGGTCGTCGAGCGCATGCATATGCGCGACGTGACCATCGCCTATGGCATGACCGAGACGAGCCCGGTGAGCTTCCAGAGCGGGCTCGAAGATACGATGGAGCGCCGCGTGACCACCATCGGCCGCGTGCATCCGCATGTCGAGGTCAAGATCGTCGACAAGGAGGGCCGCGTGGTTCCGCGCGGGACGCCGGGCGAGCTTTGCACGCGCGGCTATTCGGTGATGTCGGGCTATTGGGGCGAGGCGGAAAAGACCCGCGAGTGTAAGGACGCCGCCGGCTGGATGCACACCGGCGATCTCGCGGTCATCGACGCCGAGGGCTACGGCAACATCGTCGGCCGCATCAAGGACATGGTGATCCGGGGCGGCGAGAACCTCTATCCGCGCGAGATCGAGGAGTTCTTGTTCAAGCACCCCAAGGTGCAGGACGTGCAGGTGTTCGGCGTCGCCGACGCGCGCTATGGCGAGGAGCTATGCGCCTGGGTGCGCGTGCGCCCCGGCGAGACGCTGACGGCAGAAGAAGTGCGCGGTTTCTGCCAGGGCCAGATCGCGCATAACAAGATCCCGCGCTACGTCGAGTTCGTCGCCGAGTTTCCGATGACGGTGACGGGGAAGGCGCAGAAGTTTCTCATGCGCGCGGCGGTGGAGGAAAGGCTGGGGTTGCGCAAGGCGGAGACGGCTTGAGGGGAGGGGACATCGGTCGAGAGGCGACGTCAGACCCAAGGTCAACTGGAAAAGATCGGTGTCTCGCATCCCTTTCCGATACCGCAAACCAACTCCGGGCGATCCCGGGATAACCAAATCCCCGCCCCACGCGATTCAGCGAGGAGCCAACAGCCTCTCGCTGCATGATCCGCTCAGTCGATTCCCCTGGCGTTTGAGACTCGTCCTTGAACAGCGGCACGCGCTCCTTTATGGTCGAAACGCCGCTCAGGGGTAGAGAGACCAAATTGGCGTTAAGCCTCTGAAATCGCGGGTGTAGCTCAATGGTAGAGCAGCAGCCTTCCAAGCTGAATACGAGGGTTCGATTCCCTTCACCCGCTCCAGCCGCTCGACCTTGTAAAATGAGTTCCTGAATAATCTCAAACGTCTACGAGAGATTCCAGGGGTTTCGGCAGGCGCCTGAGATGAAAAGACGTTCGACAATATCCGACTTTCTCATCCTTCGGCAAAACGCTTCCGCGGCTCTTTGGCCTGGCGCGAGGCGCCATATCCTTTGTGTCGATGGGTAGACTTGCGGGAATAGTGAGGTTAGTCGGGCGGCTCCCGTCACGCCGCCGGCAGGATAAGCCGGAACGTCGTGCCGTGGTTGAGCCGGCTCTCGACCTCCAGCGACCCGCCGATCCATTCGGCGAGTTCAC